>NZ_JAEVHJ010000599.1:0-1883 GCF_016802855.1 Micromonospora sp. ATA51
GGTGTGCGCGCCAGATGGCGTGACGTCCCGTTTGCCCCTCGAGGGCCCGGGTAGCGATCAGGAATGCGTGATCGTCGGCCTTCGGGGGGCACCATGAGCGCGGACCGGTCGTCGGCACTGGCCGACACCGATGGGTGCGACGTCCGGAAGCGCTGGCAGGCGCTCGGCGTCGGCCTGGTCGCCGCCTTCATGACGCTGCTCGACGTCAGCATCGTCAACGTCGCCGTACCGTCGATGGACCGCGCGCTCGGCGCCACGCCCAGCGATCTGCAGTGGGTGCTGTCCGGGTACGCGCTCACCTTCGGGCTGGTGCTGGTGCCCGCGGGACGCTTCGGCGACGCCCGGGGCCGGCGGAACGCCTTCGTCCTCGGGGTGGCGCTGTTCACCCTGACCAGCGCGCTGGCCGGACTGGCCCGCTCGCCGGAGTGGCTGGTCGCCGCCCGGCTGGTGCAAGGCGCCGCGGCGGGAATCGTGAACCCGCAGGTGAGCGGCCTGATCCAGCAGCTGTTCCGGGGCGCGGAACGCGGTCGGGCGTTCGGCCTGTTGGGCGCGACCATCGGCATCTCCACCGCCGTCGGGCCGCTGCTCGGCGGGTTGCTCATCCAGCTCGGCGGTGCGGAGCACGGCTGGCGCTGGGTGTTCTTCGTCAACGTCCCGGTGGGCATCGTCGCGGTGCTGCTCGGCTGGCGGCTGCTGCCGGCCCGCCCCACCGGCCAGCAGGATCGGCACCGCCTCGACCCGGTCGGGGTGCTGCTGCTCGGGATAGGGGTGACCCTCGTGCTCCTGCCGCTGGTGCAACGCGAGCAGTGGCACACCCCGTGGAAGTGGGCGCTCATCCCGGCCGGCCTGGCCGTCCTGATCGGCTTCGGTCTCTGGGAGCGGTGGTACGCCCGGCACCGGCCGCCGCTGTTCGACCTGCGGCTGTTCGGGTTTCGCTCGTACACCCTCGGGGCGCTGATCGCGCTGGTCTACTTCGGCGGGTTCACCGCCATCTTCTTCATCTTCACCCTCTACCTGCAGAACGGGCTCGGCTACAGCGCCCTCATCGCCGGCCTGGCGATCACCCCGTTCGCGCTGGGCTCGGCGGTGGCGTCGGCGCTGGGCGGCCGGGTCGTCACCCGGTACGGCCGGCCCCTGGTCGCCGTCGGTCTGCTCGTCGTGGTGATCGGACTCGCGGCCACCGTCTGGGTGCTGCGCGGCTCGCCGTCCAGCTCGGTGCCGCTGCTGACCGCGGTGCCGCTGCTGCTCGCCGGGCTGGGCAGCGGCCTGGTCATCGCACCGAACCAGACGCTCACCCTGGCGGAGGTGCCGGTGCCGCAGGCCGGCAGCGGGGCCGGCATGCTGCAGACCGGCCAGCGGATCGGCTCGGCGGCCGGCATCGCGGCGGTCGGATCGCTGTTCTTCTCCTCGCTGGCCAGCAGCCGGGGCGACTGGGCGACCGCCTTCCGGCACTCGCTGCTGCTGGCCACCGGCATCATCACGCTCGCCCTGGTGGCGGCGCTGATCGACATCGCCGGAGGGGATCGGGGTCCGGCCCGGTGAACGCGGTTGGGGGCTGGGGGCGGCCGTCCCCGGCTTCGGGCGGTCAGGCTTGATCCCTGCGCCGGGGACGGTCGCCCCCAGCCCTGACGTTGGTCACCGTCCGCCCGGCGGTCACGGTCTTGTGTTTGTACGTGGAAATGCCGCTGGCCGGCACCCCGTGTGTCCGGGGTGCCGGCCAGCGGCTCGTTGCGTGTTGCTTGGTCAGGTCAGCTGTTCCAGTGCTGGGCGACCAGGTGGGCGGCCTGCTGCTCCCACTGGGCGTAGGCGTCCGGGTAGGCCGACACCTGCACCGTCTGGGCGGCCTCGGTCAGCGGCATGTCCTGCCACCCGTCGACCTGCTT
>NZ_JAEVHJ010000600.1:0-1866 GCF_016802855.1 Micromonospora sp. ATA51
GCGCAGCGGCTCCGGCCACCGTCCGCCGGGCAGCACCGCCTCCGGCGGCCGGTCAAGGTCACCACCTGCCACCGCGCGGGCCGCGGGTCGGCACCGGTCCACCGCGCCGTCGAGCCGGCGCAGCGGCTCCGGCCACCGTCCGCCGGGCAGCACCGCCTCCGGCGGCCGGTCAAGGTCACCACCTGCCACCGCGCGGGCCGCGGGTCGGCACCGGTCACCCGCGGCCAGCTCCGGTGCCCGGGTACGACCAGCGCCCGGACCGCCGTCGCGCCCGCCCCGGCCACCGCGAGGGCGATCGTGCCCCGGGCCAGCCGTCCCATCCGTACCACCTGCCCCTCGCCTCGTCGCGGGTCGGCGGGCGGCCGGTCACGCGCGGCCGACCGCCGCGGGTGTCCAGCATCCGGGCGGTCCGGGTGAAGCCGGCTCGCCCCGAAGGGGTGAACCGGCGCGGGCCGGGTAACCGCTCGCCGCACGACCGGGAGCGGACGCGACGGGGAGGGGCCGCATGCCGGAGGACCGCGACCGCGTCGGGACCGCAGACGCGCCGCCGCTGCTCGCGTCGCGGCTGTCGCCCGCCGTCCTGCCCGAGCCGGTGGTGGTCCGGCCCCGGCTGCTGGACCGGCTGGACCAGGGCGTCACCGGTCCGGTCACCCTGGTGCGCGCGCCGGCTGGCTGGGGCAAGACCACGCTGCTCGCCTCGTGGGCGCGGGCGTCCCGGGCCGAGCCGCCACCCGCCTGGGTCGCCGTGGAGGCCGGCGACACCGGGGAGCGGCTCTGGTCGTACCTGGCGGCGGCCCTGCGCGGGGTCGTCGAGGGTACGGCGGACGACGCGCCCCGCCCCCGGTGCCGGACGCCCCGCCCCGCCCCGACCAGCTCGAACTGCTCGCGGCGGCGCTCGCCGCCCGGGAGCGCCCGGTGCTGCTGGTCCTGGACGACCTGCACCGGGTCACCGATCCGGCCGCGCTGACCGGGCTGGAGTTCCTGCTGCGCCACGCCGAGCAGCGGCTGCGGCTGGTGGTCGGCGCCCGGACCGACCTGCCGCTGGCCCTGCACCGCTGGCGGCTGGCCGGGGAGCTGACCGAGATCGGCCCGGACGAGCTGGCCTTCACCGACGAGGAGGTGGCCGACCTGCTGGTCGCGCACGGGGTGCGGCTGCCGGCCGCCGCGCTGCCCCGACTGGCCGAGCGCACCGGGGGCTGGCCGGCCGGGCTGCGCTTCGCCGCGCTGGCGCTGCGCACCCAGCCGGACCCGGACCGCTGGGTGGAGCGGTTCGGCGGCGACCAGCCGGACGTCGCCGGATACCTGCGCGAGGAGGTGCTCGCCCCGCTCGCTCCGGACGTCCGGGACGTGCTGCGGCGCAGCGCGGTCGCCGCCGCCGTCTGCGCCGACCTGGCCGACGCGGTGACCGGCCGGGCGGACTCGGGGCAGCTGCTGGCCGCCCTGGCCCGCGACGGCGGGTTCCTGCGGCAGGACGGCAGCAGCCCGCCCTGGTACCGCTGCCATCCGCTGCTGGCCGACGTGCTCCGCGACGAGTTGGGCCGGCTCCCCGCCGACGAGCTGCGTGACCTGCACGCCCGGGTGGCCGACTGGTACGCGGGGAACGGCCGGCCGGCGGAGGCGCTGCGGCACGCACTGTCCGGGGGCGCCTGGGACCGGGCCACCGAGCTGTTCATCGGGCACTGGCCGGAGCTGGCGCCGTACGACCGGGACCTGCCGGCGGCGCCGGCGCCCGCCGATCCGCCCGCCGAGGCGGTGCGCCGGGATCCGGAACCAGGTACCGTCGAGGACGTGCTCGCCGCCGAGTCGTGGGCACGAACGCACGCCCAGGAGATCATCGCGGCGTCGGTGGAAGGAGCTTGATGGCAA
>NZ_JAEVHJ010000601.1:0-1847 GCF_016802855.1 Micromonospora sp. ATA51
GCCCGCGTGACCCCCGCGCCGCCCGGCACCGACGCACCGGCGCGGCGCCCGACGCCGACACCGGCGGCCGGGTCGAGGGGACGGCGCAGGCGATCGGCTCGACGGCCGGGTCGACCAGTTCGAGCACCTCGGTCAGCGAGGTCAGCACCCGCCCCGCCCAGCCCCGCTCGGCGTTGAAGACCATGTGTCCGGCCAGGTCCGGCGCGGCCAGCCGGGCGGCGGTCATCCCGGCCCGCTGGGCGCCGGTGAGTTCCTGACTGCCGCCGTCGCCCACGTAGAGGCAGTCGGCCGGGGCCAGTTCGAGCCGCCGGCACGCGGCCAGGTAGAGCGCCGGGTCCGGCTTGCAGCGCCCCAACTGGACCGAGAAGACCCGGACGTCCAGCAACGGGGCGATCGCCAACTGGGGCAGGAACGCCGGCAGCTCGTGGGTGCAGTCGCTGATCAGCCCGGTGCGTACGCCCCGCTGACGCAGCCCGGCCAGCACCGGCACCGCCTCGTCGCGCAGCCGGGTGTCGGCGCGTACGGCCCGGTGGCGGGACGCGACGGCGGCGCGTACCGCCAGGTCCGACGGGTGCACGCCGGCCTGGTCGCAGACCCAGCGCAGGGTCGCCTCGGCGCTGCCGAGCAGCCCGCTGGCCCGCTGGTAGTAGGTGCGGTCGAGGACCTCGACCAGGGTGTCGCTCGGGCAGCCGAGCAGCTCGGCGGTCCAGCGGTGGGCCGCGCCACGCTGCACCGACCGGGTGAGCGTGCCGAAGAAGTCGAACAGCACCGCCTGGAACCTGGGCATGGGGAGCGCCTCCTGGCGTCGAGGGGGGTCGCCGGCGCGGACGGGCATGATCGTAACGGAGTGCTGACGGTCCGTGCTGTCGGGTGTCGTGTGAGGATTGCTCTCCGTGTCCTCCGTTCCGCACCGCCCGCCCCTGGACCCGCTGACCGTCGGCGTGGTCGTGGTCGCCGTCGCGGCCGTCTCGTCCTCCGCCCCGCTGATCGCGTTCGCGGCCGCCCCCGCCCTCGCGGTGGCGTTCTGGCGGAACCTGCTGTCGGTGGCCGTGCTCGGCCCGTTCTCGCTGCTCCGGCGGCGGGCGGAGTTCCACGCGCTGACCGTCGGCGCCGGCCGGCGGGAGGGGCTGTACTGCGTACTGTCCGGGGCGGCGCTGGCCGCGCACTTCGCCACCTGGATGCCGAGCGCGCAGCTCACCTCGGTCGCCGCGGCCACCGCGCTGGGCGCGACGCAGCCGGTGTGGCAGGGGCTGATCGCCCGCTGGCAGGGGCGGCGCCTGCCGGTAACGGTGTGGGCGGGCATCGCGGTGGCGGTGGTCGGGGCGGCGCTGGCCACCGGGGCCGACTTCGGCGCCTCCGGCCGGGCCTTCGCCGGTGACCTGCTCGCCGTGACGGGTGGGATGTTCGCCGCCGTCTACACCGCCTTCGGCGAGCGGGCCCGGGCCACCATCAGCACCACCACGTACACCACCATCTGCTACGGGGTCTGTTCGCTGATCCTGCTGGTGGTCTGCCTGGTCGGCGGGGTACGCCTGCACCGCTACGACGGCGGCACCTGGCTGGCCATCCTGGCCCTGGTGGCCGGCGCGCAGCTGCTCGGCCACTCGATGTTCAACTACGCCCTGCGCCGGATCTCCGCCACCACGGTCAGCGTGCTGATCCTGCTGGAGGCCCCGGGCGCGGCCCTGATCGGCTGGGTGTGGCTGGGCCAGCTGCCCCGGCCGCTGGCGCTGCCCGGCCTGGCCCTGCTGCTGGCCGGCGTCGTCGTGGTGGTCCTCGCCGGCGCCCGTGCCCCCGCCGACCCGCCCCGGTGCCCCTGCCCGCCGACCCCGCACCCTCACCGACTG
>NZ_JAEVHJ010000602.1:0-1820 GCF_016802855.1 Micromonospora sp. ATA51
GAGCGGCGGGTGGGGGCCGGAAGCCGGTGCGGCTCCCGGACCCACCGCCGGGGAGGGAGGTGTCAGGTCCAGGGCAGCCAGGCGAGGCCGCGCGCCGTCGCCGGGTCGATGACCGCCAGCCCGGTGTCGGAGACGGCCCACAGCCGGCCGTCGATCAGCAGGGACCGGCTGGCGGCGCCGCCCTGCGGCAGGGTGATCGTGCCGACGTCGGCGATCCCCGTGTCGGTCACGGTCAGCAGGCGGACGCCGCCGGTGTTCAGCGGCAGCGCCACCAGTCCGGTGGTCGGGTCGAACAGGAACGCGTGCGGGTCGAACTCCGCCACCGAGCCGCCGCCGGGCACGTGGTGGCGGGCCAGCCGGGCGGGTCGGGCCGGGTCGTGCACGTCGAAGAGCGAGACCTGGAGGCCCTGCGCCCGGCCCCGGTCGTCCGCCTCCTGGCCGACGCCGAGCAGGCGGTCGCCCGGCACCGGGTGCAGGTACGCCGACCAGCCGTTGATCTTCAGCTCGCCGGTGCGCCGGGGGGCGGCCGGGTCGGTCAGGTCGAGCGCGTAGAGCGGGTCGGTCTGGCGGAAGGTCACCACGTATCCGGTGCCGCCGAGGAAGCGTACGGAGTAGATCCGTTCGCCCCGGCCGAGGCCGTCGACCCGGCCGGTCTCCGTCAACCGGTCGCCCCGCCGGGCGAGCACGTGCACGGCCGACTCGGTCCCGGCCGCCGACCCCGCGCGGGTGGTCGCCACCCGCAGGTGGCCCTGCCACTCGGAGAGGGCGTACTGGTTGAGCAGCGTTCCGGGCACGCTGCCGGCGGCCGCGTAGCGGGGCCGGCCGGGGCCGGCGGTGTCGAACCGGTAGATGTCGGTGCGCTCCGGCCCGGGCCGCCGCATCCCGTCCCAACCGGGCCGCCAGCCGGCGCCGCCCGCGCCGGCGAGGTAGAGGCTGTCGGCGGTGCCGTAGACGGTGTCGGCGTCCGAGGCGACGGTGACCGGGTCGCCGTCGCCCAGCCGGCCGGTGGCCAGGTCGAAGCTGAGCACGGTCAGCAGGGCGGTGCCGCTGGTGGCGGCCGGCCGGCTCAGCCGGTCGCAGCCGACCCGGCCGCTGTGGCGCTCCCCGCCGACCGTCCACTCGTAGCGGGGCAGCCAGGCGTCCAGGCCGGCCCGGGCGATGACCGCCCGGTTGACGGTGGTCCGCTCCGCGTCGCTGCGCCGCTCGTCGTACGGGAAGGAGAGCCGGGGTTGCGAGCGGACCACGACCCGGGCGGTCGCGCCGGTCTGGCGGGCGTCCAGCAGGCTCCCGTCGATCCGGTACGTCCCGACGACCGTGGGCTGCCCGGCCAGGTCGACCAGGAGCAGGCGCGGCCCCTCCGGCCCCTCCGGACGGTCGGGGCTGGTCGGGCGGTCGGGGTCGGCCGGGCGGTCGGGGTCGAGCGGACGGTCGGTCGCCGGGACCACCTCCGGCGCGGGCCGGACCAGCACCAGCGCCCGGTTCCCGTGCAGCAGCAGGCTGCTCTCCGGCCACCATCGGCGGCCCGATTCCCCCGCGGAGAGGTCGAGCCGCCCGGTGACCACGCGGCTGGCGGCGTCCACCACCCGCAGCATGCCCTGGCTGACCACGACGATCCGCCGCCCGTCGGTCTTCACCAGGTCCGGCTCGTCCGCCCCCGGCTCGTGGCTGTTGGTGGTGGAGTGCTCCGGCGCTGCCGACCCGGCCTTGGCCCCGGCGCCGGGCGGCAGCGCGACTGGGGCCGCGCGGCCGCGCCGGCGGGCATCGCCACGTCATCGGCCACCCCGGTACGCCAGCCCGCCCCGAAGCCCCACGGCCCGACG
>NZ_JAEVHJ010000603.1:0-1819 GCF_016802855.1 Micromonospora sp. ATA51
CGCGCCGGCGCCGAGCGGCCGCAGGAGCCGCCGCGCGGGCCTCGTCGACCGCTCGGCAGGCCGACCGGCCAACGGGTGGGCGCCGGCCGTGGTCAGCAGGGTACTGAGCCGGCTGCGGCTGGTGACGATCACCAGACAGCCGGGGCTGCCCGGCAGCAGGTGCCGGATCTGCTCGGCGTCCCGGCAGTTGTCGAGCACGATCAGCAGGCGCCGGCCGGCAAGGCTGCTGCGGTACATGCCCGCCTGGGCGTGCAGCTCGGCGGGAATGCCCTCCTGGGGCACCCCAAGTGAGCCGAGGAAGCCGCGCAGCGCCTCGGCCGGGCTCATCGCCGGCTCCCGCCCGTCGTATCCGCGCAGGTCGACATACAGCTGCCCGTCCGGGTAGCCGGCGACGAACTCGTGGGCGAGGTGGACGGCGAGGGCGGTCTTGCCGATCCCGGGCATGCCGTCGATCGCGAGCACCGCCGGCCCGCCCGGGCGCGCGACCGCCGCGCGGGCCTCGGCGATGAGGTCGTCCCGGCCGCTGAAGAAGGGCAGGTCCGGCGGCAGCTGCGCGGGCCGGGGGAACGGCGACGGCGACTCGGTACGCGCCGGCTGGGTGCGCTGGTGCAGCAGCCGGTCGTACGCCTCCCGCAGCTCCTCGCCCGGATCGATGCCCAGCTCGTCGGCGAGCCGGCGGCGCACCACCCGGTACATCTCGACGGCTTCCGCCTGGCGACCGTCGGCGGCGAGCGCCAGCAGCAACCGGCTCTGCAGCGACTCGTCGAGCGGGTGCTGCTCGGCGGCCAGCCGCAACGGCGCCAGCACCGCGCTCAGCCGGCCGCAGCGCTCGGCGGCGTCGGCGGCCTCGCGCACGGCCTGGGCGCGTTCGGCCTCCACGGCGAGGAACGCGGGATGCAGGCGGGAGGCCGGTTCCAGGCCCGCGGCGCACCGGCCGCGCCACAGCCGCAGCCCGTCGAGGGAATGCCGCAGCGCCGACTCCGGGTCGCCGTCCTGCAGGCTCCGGCCCGCCAGCCGGCTCAGCGACCGGAACTTCAGCAGGTCAAGGGACTCCTCGTCGGCGCGCAGCCGATAGCCGGAGAGCTCCCGGAGGATGTGCCGGCCCGCCGACCGGGTGGGCAGGCCGGGCTCGAGCAACCGCCGGAGCACCCCGACGTGTCGGTGCACGACGTTCGCGGCGCTGGCCGGGGCCTCCTCGTCCCAGAGCAGGTCGACCAGCTCGGCCAGGGAGACCGGTGAACCGGCCCGGGCCAGCAGCAACGCGAGCACCAGGCGCTGCTGGCGGGCGCCCAGATGCAGCTCAGCGCCAGCGCGGACGACCCTGATCGAGCCGAGCACCGAGAAACCGATCGTCTTGCCCGCCTCCGCCCGCACACCGGCAACGGTAACCGGCCGATCCGCCGCTCGGAGCTTGCGGCCACCGGCCCGGGGCGAGACTGGGTCTCCGGGACGGCGACGGGAGAGGCAGGGCCGATGACGACGACGGTCAGTTCGATGGCCGAACGTGTCCGGCAGGGCGTCCTCGGCGAGGGCGGCCTTTCGAGATGTGGCTGAGCCCTTCAGGGCCGCTGCTACTTCGCACAGTAACCGGCGTGCGGACTCAAGGGTCCAGGACCTGGAGAAAGGGTGGCTTCAGGACTTGGGCTCAGATGCCTCAACTCGGCGCGGTCAGCGGCATCGGAAGGTGTCAACCTTTTCGGGGCGGGTGGTTCAGGGGTTTGTTGACTGAGTCGGCTCGTCGTCGGGCTTGTTGATCCACGCGGCCTCGGGTAGGGCGGGTGGTTGTGGGATGCCGCGGACGAATCGTTCGGGGTTGCGG
>NZ_JAEVHJ010000604.1:0-1813 GCF_016802855.1 Micromonospora sp. ATA51
CCGGGTCCGCGCGCCGGCCCGGGGCCGAGGTGGTCGGCCTGGACGAGGACTCGGCCGGATGGGTGCAGGCTCTCTCCGGCACCGGTGCCGATCGAGACGTGGCATTCGACCGGCTGCACGAGATGCTGGTGCGCGCGGCATTGCGGGAGGTGCGCCGGCGCGCGACGCGCTCCCCGGTGACCGGGCCCGCGCTGACCGACGTCGCCCACCAGGCTGCGTCCGACGCGACGGTGGCGATCCTCGCCAAGCTGGCGACGCTCCGTGGCGAGAGCCGCTTCACCACCTGGGCGTACCGTTTCGTCGTGCGCTACCCACCTGCGAGCGTCGGTGTGCCGAGGCGTCGCTCTCCCTACCACACGCCGCTCGAGTGCCCAGGGTCGCCGTGTGAGCGGCCGTGAGCCGTTGTAAGCGGTCGTGAGTGGGTGGGCACCGAGCCAGGGCAGGTCTTGGGTGTCCCCATGGCGGTGCCAGCAAGGGTGGCCCGAGCGGAGCCGAGGGGGACCGACTCGCCCTGGATGCGGCGGGTCCGGTGGCCAGTGAGGTCGACCTCGCCAACGGCAACCTTGCGCATCCGCCTGGCGTCAGTCGTGACGGCTGCCGAGCGGCAGCGGCCGTCGCGCCCAGGCGGGGCCTGCGGCCCGTTCAGCGCAGCTTGAAGACGTACAGCAAGTTCTAACCGCCTGGCCGGCAGCTAGCTGTCCGGTCTCAGGACCTGCGTGACATATCGGTATCAGGACCTGGGTGGTGACACTCCGCCCTCTGTAGCACCGGCCCGACGCTTGGCCAAGGTCGACGAGCTAATCCGATTCAGCGGCGACGGATGGAAGGACCTCGCCGGCCTCGACCGTCGCCCGTCCGGTAACGCGGGCCGCTCGATTCCAGGCCACGGCAGCACGTCCGCAGTCACCACCGCTGCGCGCATGGCAGAATGCTTCAAATCTGGGGCAAAGTTGGCAGACGGGCGAGCCGATGACGACGAGGCGGCCGAACTGCCGCGGAAAGCCGGGGATCCGCAGCGGGCCACGTTCCTGGAACTCTTCTTCGACCTGGTGTTTGTCCTCGCGCTCGCTCAGCTCTCGCGCGGCCTGGCCGAGGATCTCGGGTGGAGTGGCGCCCTCCGGACGCTGGTGCTGTTGGGGGCCCTGTGGTGGGTCTGGTCCAGCACCGCGTGGCTAACCGACCGGACGGACCCGCAACGACCGGTGATCCAGGCCCTGGTCATCGCGACCATGACTGGCGCGGTAGCTACGACTGGGGCGTGGTCAACGACAAGACCGCACAGCTGATGGGCGGCGTCTCCGCCCACGCCGGGCGTTCTCCTCCGCACAGGATCTGGCGCTGTTCGGCCACACGCTGCTCAACGGCGGCCGGTACGGCGACGCGGGTGCTCAGCCCCGCGGCGGCCAAGCTGTTCCCGCCAGCGAGACCGCGTGCACTATCGGCGGCGTCATCGCCAATAACTCCAGCGGCATGTCGTGCGGCACCGAGTTCAACACGTACCCGCACCATCCAGTCGATGGTGTTCGTGCTGCCGAGCCGTGATCGACTCGGCCCCGCCCGACGCCGACGCGCACCTGCACGCCCGGGAGCCGGATCTCCACGAGGGACTGCTACGACTGGCGGCGCGGGTGAAGGCCGATCCGGACGCCGTCTGCACCATCGAGTCGCAGTTCTCCATGAAAAAAACGATGGGGTACGGCCTCAACGCGCTATTCGCAGGTCATCCCTGAAGGAGTGGGGCCGTGTCAACCCGCGACCGCCGGGGTGGTTGTGGCCGGTTTCTGCCGGTTTCCCGGCTCGGTGCAGACAAACG
>NZ_JAEVHJ010000605.1:0-1812 GCF_016802855.1 Micromonospora sp. ATA51
GACCAGCGAGCCGACCTGGACCGGCAGGTCGCCCGGGTGACCGCCTGGGTCACCGGGCGGGACATGGCCGTCGCGCGGGTGGTGACCGAGGTCGGGTCCGCGTTGAACGGGCGGCGCATGAAGTTCCTCGGGCTGCTGCGCGACCCGGCCGTGTCGACGATCGTGGTGGAGCACCGGGATCGGTTCGCGCGGTTCGGTGCCGAGTATGTTGAGGCGGCGCTGGCCGCGCAGGGGCGCCGGCTGATGGTGGTCGATCCAGCCGAGGTGGACGACGACCTCGTGCGGGACGTCACGGAGATCCTCACTAGTCTCTGCGCCCGACTGTACGGCCGCCGCGCAGCGGCGAACCGGGCCAGCCGCGCCGTGGCCGCCGCCACCACCAAGGACGAGTCGTGAAGCGGTACGAGCCGCCGGCCGGCTGGACCGTGCAGGCGTACCGGTTCGCCCTCGACCCGAGTGACGCCCAGGTTCTCGGTCTGCGCCGGAACACCGGCGCGGCTCGGTTCGCGTACAACCACATGCTGCGGCGGGTCAGCGCGGTGAAGGCGCAGCGCGCTGCCGAGGCCAGCTACGGAGTAGCCGAGGCGGACCTGACGCCATGGCAGGGCTGGTCCCTGCCGGACCTGCGGCGCACCTGGAACGAGATCAAGCAGTGGGTGGCGCCATGGTGGGCGGAGTGTTCCAAGGAGGCGTTCAACACCGGCCTGGCGAACCTGTCCGCAGCACTGGGCAACTGGCACGCGTCACGCACCGGCACCCGCAAGGGCCGCCGGATGGGCTGGCCCCGCGCCAAGAAGAAAAACGGCCGTAGGTCGGCCCGGTTCACCACCGGCGCGATCCGGGTCGACCCCAGCTACCGGCATGTGATGCTGCCCCGGCTGGGTCGCATCCGCACCCACGAGTCGACCCGCAAGCTGGCCCGCCGGGTACGGGCGGGCACCGCGACGATCCTGTCCGCCACGGTCACCGAGACCGCCGGCAGGTGGTTCTGCTCGTTCCAGGTCGCGGTCCAGCGCACGGTCGGACGGCGGCCGGCGCACGCGCCGAAAGCCGGCCGGGTCGTCGGCGTGGACGCCGGGATCAAGCACCTGGCGGTGCTGTCCACCGGCGAGATGGTGCCGAACCCGGCGCCGTTCAAGGCCGCGTTGAGGAAACTCGGCAAGGCCCAACGCCGGGCCGCCCGGCGGATCGGCCCCTACGACCCGGAGGCCAGGCGCAAACGGACTGCGTCGAACCGGTGGCAGCGGGCACAGGACGCGGTGGCTCGACTACACGCCACAGTCTCGGCCGTCCGCGCCGACTCGTGGCACCAACTCACCACCCGCCTGGCGCAGCAGTTCACCACGGTCGTGGTCGAGGACCTCCACGTGGCCGGGATGGTCCGCAACCGCAAGCTGGCCCGGTCCCTGACCGACGTCGCCCCGGCGACGCTGCGCCGGCACCTCGGCTACAAGACCGGCTGGTACGGCAGCACGCTGTACGTCGCCGACCGGTGGTACCCCAGCTCCAAGACGTGCTCCGCCTGCAAGACGGTGAAACCCAAGCTGTCGCTGGCCGAGCGCATGTTCCACTGCACGGCGTGCGGACTGTCCCTGGACCGGGACGTCAACGCGGCACGTAATCTTGCCGCGCTCGTGCGGCACGTCGACCTGGAGTTGCTGGGCGACGCAAAAACAGGACGTGGAGCCTACGTAAGACCCGTAAGACCTGCACCCGCAGGCGGGGCAGCGGGCCGTGAAGCGTCTAGACCGGTTCATCCGGTCAACGTCGCCCGGCAACGGACGACTGCCAATCATGAGTCACGTTTGCTCA
>NZ_JAEVHJ010000606.1:0-1802 GCF_016802855.1 Micromonospora sp. ATA51
CCGCCGCCAAACACGGCCAGGACGCACTCGACGTGCTCAAACAGCTGTTCACCACCGGCCCGTGGATGCCCGCCGCTCTCTCAAGCTGAATACGTACGACCGGAGCCTCAGCGAAGCTGGCAACCCTCAGTTTTGTCGTCGGCACCGTGACTGGGGTCATCGGCGTCTTCAAGTAGTCTGCCGGGCTGGCGACGATAGCTAGACTCAGCATCAAGATCATGCCGTCTGTAGGCCGTCTAACGTAGGCCAGCGGTAGCAACTAATGACCAACCATGACTAGTCCCGGTCCAGGTCAAAGCGTGTCTCGTCCAGTTCGGATGTCTATGCCCGGCAGTGGAATCAATACAACGCCAAGTGACGCCGTCACCCATCCTGACCTGCGCAACACCAACCGGCTGCGAACTTAGGCAAGGACTCGGAGCGTTGCAGCGTCTGGCCACCACGGTGCAGACCTGGTGGCCGCAAGATCCTCGTGTTCATCCGCACCAGGATCACCAATGCTGTCAACGCCGCCTGAATCCTGACCATTGATGTGCCTCGCGTTTTCCGGACAGCTGATCAGCAACTAATTCATGCTGCGAGCTGGTAGTTCAGAAACTCGTTGCGGGCTTGTTGCGGCGTCCGGTAGCCGAGTCCTGAGTGGCGTCTGCGGGAATTGTAGCGGAGTTCGATGTATCTGGCAATGTCGCGTCGTGCGTGTTCGCGGGTCGGGTACTGGGTGCGGTTGACGCGTTCATTCTTGAGCGCGGCGAAGAATGATTCGGCCATCGCGTTGTCGTAGCAAATGCCGGTGCGGCCGACGGACTGCCGCAGCCTCAGTTTCTTCAGAATGGCGGCGAAGTCGCCGGAGGTGTAGTTACTGCCGCGGTCGGAATGGAAAATGGCGCCGTCGTCGGTCGGGTGGTTGCGCACGGCCATGGTGATCGCTGATTCGATCAGGGTGGTCTTGTAGTGGTCGTCCATGGCCCAGCCGACGATTTCGCGGGTGTGGCAGTCGATGACGGTGGCCAGGTACAGCCATCCCTGCCAGGTCGGAATGTAGGTGATGTCGCCGACCATCTTCTGCCCAGGCGCCTCGGCGGTGAAGTCACGGCCGACGAGGTCCGGCAGACGCCGGTCCTGGCCGTCGTTGTCGGTCAGGCTGTGCCGCCACGGCCGGGGCTGGCAGGGCACAAGGCCCAGCTCGCGCATCAGGGACCGCACCAGCTCCGGGCCGCAGGTGACACCCCACGCGGCCAGGTCGGCGTGCACCCGTCGGTACCCGTAGGTGTCGTCGGACTCCTCAAAGGGCACGATGATGAGGTGTTTCAGCTCCTCCCGCCGGCAGGCGGTCGCTGATTCGGGCCGGTCACGCCATTCGTAATAGCCGGACCGGGACACGCCAAGCCAGGCACACATCGCGGCAATTGACGGCCCCGCCGTGGGAATGTTCTGGGTGGAACCGTGCGCGTACTCGGCGTCGATGAACTCGAACGTCTCACTCACCGATGATCCTTGGCGAAGTACGCGGCGGCTTTTTCAGGAACTCGTTCTCCATACGCAGTTCCCGCGCTTCACGCTCCAACTGCCGCAGTCTTTCCCGCTCGCTGATGTTCAGCGCCGGCTCGTCACCGGCGTGGTCCCGACGGTACGCCGCGACCCAGTTCCCGAGCGTTCCTTCCCCGATCCCGAGTTCCCGGGCGACCTGAGCGATCGGACGAGACCTCGGCAGGTTCAGCCGGTCGTAGCATTTGATCTTGGCGGTTCGGTGGGACAGGATGTTCCGCCGTGCGTGCGATGTTGACCCTGGCTGATCGTGAAGA
>NZ_JAEVHJ010000607.1:0-1799 GCF_016802855.1 Micromonospora sp. ATA51
GGCTGCACCGGCCGCGGCCGCTCAGCCGACCAGCGACCGGACGTCCCACGAGGTGGCCGCCGGGCACGTCCCGGCCGGGGCCGACGAGGGCGTCCAGCGTCGCGCGGACCGGGTCGGCCGGCGTCGAGCCGGCCTGGACCAGGACGGCGGCCCGCCAGTGGCGCAGGTCCTCGACCGCCTGGCGACGGTCCGCGTCGCCGACCGGCGGCACCTGGCCGCTCTCCGCGGCCCGGCGCAGCAGCAGCGAGGTCGGGGTGTCCGGCGCGCCCCAGTGCGCGGTCGGGTCGGCCGCGCTGTCCGGGCCGATGAAGTAGCCGCCCGGCGCGGCGAAGGCCAGCCCGGTCCGGGCCGACCAGAACGTGGTCGGGCTGACCGCCGCCCCGGTCACCGGGGGCACCGGCACCAGGGTCCGGCCCGGCGGCACGTACGCCCGCCAGCCGCCGTCGGCCACGAACGCCGGCACCGGCCCGGCGGGCACGGTACGGATCGGCGTCGGGGCGAGCGGGAGCAGCGCGGCCGCCACCGCCCCGGTCCAGAACAGCCGCCGCCCCGGCCCGACGCGGTGGTCGTACGCCCGGTCCAGGGCGAGGGCGAGCAGCACCCCCAGCACCGGCACGCAGACCAGCGCGAACCGGGCCGGCACCACCAGGTCGAGCAGCGGCACCCCACGGAGCAGCCGGTACGGCCCGGGCAGCCCGGTCTCCTGGTGGTCGACCCGGATCTCGGTGCCGAGGGAGAGCAGGGCGAAGAGCAGGCCGCAGCCGGCCAGCGCGCGGACCAGGGGCCGCCGCCACAGCCAGACCACCACCAGCACGGCGAGCAGCGGCAGAACCGGCCCGAAGAAGGAGTTCTCCTCGGTCGCGTTCGGCGACAGCAGCCCCGCCGAGTGGGCGTCCCCGGCGACGGTCTGCCGGGCGGCGGCGGTGAACGAGGCCGCGTCGAGGCGGAAGCCCGCCGCGAAGAAGGGCATCCCGGCGTAGTTGCCGGGACCGTGGAACTGGAACCACAGCGGATACGCCAGCAGCGCCCCCGCCACCAGCGCGCCGACGCCGAGCCGGCCGAGCAGCGCGGGTGCCCGCCGCCGCGCGCCGGCCGGGTCGGCCAGCGCGTACGCCCCGGCGAGGACCCCGGCGGCGAGGGCGAGGAAGACCAGCACCTCCTCACCGAGGAAGACCTGGTACGCCACCGCCAGCCCGAGCAGCACGCCGTCCCGCCGCACCCGGTCGGCGGCGGGCCGGAACACCAGTCCGAGGATCACCGGGACCAGGAACTGGGCGGCCATGTGCAGGTGCGCCCCGGCCTGCGAGACCATCCCCGGGGCGAAGCCGCAGAACAGCCCGCCCACCGCCGCCGCGGCCCGGGAGCGGACCAGCCAGCGGGCCAGCAGGGCGTACCAGGCGGTGGCGGTGCCGGCCAGGCAGCAGACCACGGCCACCAGGAAGGCCGTCTGCGAGCCGAACAGCCAGGTCACCGGGGCCAGCGGCACACCCAGCCCGAGCACCGAGGTGTTGGCCATCAGGTTGACCCCGTCCGGGACGTTCAGGGCCGTGCTGTGCAGCGGGTTCTCCGCGCCGGCCACCGCCCGCGCGGCCCGGGCCAGCATCCACTCGAAGAGCATCTGGTCGCCGGCCTGGTGGAAGAGCCGCTCGGGGCGGCCCCACTGCCCGCCGGTGAGCAGCACAGCCAGCCCGAGGTAGCCGGCCACCACCAGCGCGTCGACGGGACGCGGCGCGCGGCGGCGGGGCCGGTCCGCCGGGGGCGCGTCGGGCGGGACGGCGGCCGGCGGGGCGGCGGTCAGG
>NZ_JAEVHJ010000608.1:0-1796 GCF_016802855.1 Micromonospora sp. ATA51
GATGCGGGACCGGTTCGACGACAGCCGGGCCGGCCACCGTGATGGTCTCGGCGAACGGCACGGCGGCCTCTTCGAGGGCCTGGGAGACCTGGCCGAACGCGAAGACCACGGCGCCCCGTCCGGCGTGGGTCACGTCGCGGACCGGGCCCCGGCCGATCGACTCGGCGAGGCCGAGGGTCTGCTCTTCGCGGACGCGGTCCGCGTGGTCGGGGGCCTAGGTCGAGGCGGGCCAGGCTGGCGCCGATCATCTCGGCCCACTGGCTCGGCATCATCGCGCATCCCAGGACGCCCGGACGGCGTTCACGGAGGGCGGCCAGGGTCGGCAGGTAAGCGGCCAGGCCCCGAGCGGGGCCGGCGTAGGCCGCGATCAGGCGCGGCGGGCGCGGCGGGCGCGGGTGGATAGGGTGGCGCCTAGCGGAAGGTCATTTCTTCCGTTAGGGCCTCGGTCGGCGGTGGAGTCGCTACCGGGCCTGCCTTATTTGGTTGCGGTGGCGAGGTCTCAGGCGTCCGGGGACGCGGACTCGGGCTCGTCGGCCCAGGTGAACCGGAGGCGGGCGTCGGGGTCGAATCGCACGCCCCGGCGGCCGTGCGCGGGCGTGATGGTTACGGCGTTCAGGGCCAGGCGGAGGAGGTCGCGGCGGTCGGGGACCGTGGCGGCGTCCCATGCTTCGCGGGCCTGGACCGGGTCGAGGAGCGGGCTAATGTCCGCCTCGGGCAACGGGAAGTCGGCGAGGTTGCGGCGCAGCCCGACGACGCGGGCGGTCAGCCGCTCGTGTAAACGGGTCCAGCGCTGGACCGCCTCGGGGCCGACGAACTCGCCGCGAAGGTAGCGGGCGTCTTCCAGGTCGACCAGGGAGGCGTTCGCGTCTTCCAAGGCGGCTGTGATGGTCGCCCGCTCGCGGATTATGTCCGGGTCATGCCGGGCTATCCAGCGCTCGGCCACGGCGTCTAGCAACGGGTCGCCAGGCTCGGTCGCGGCCAGGCGGTTTATGAACGCGTCGACCACGGCGCGGTCTACGGCGGCGATAAACGCGGTGACGTGCGCAGGGCACGGGTGGCCGAGGCGGCGGCCCTGGCACACGTACGACCGTCCGGCGGCGGACATGCGACGCCCGCAGCCCCCGCAGCGGAGAAAGCCGGTCAGGAGGTGGGACACCTGAGCCCTCACGCCCCGGTTACGGCCGACCGGGTCGGTGCCGGTGCGGGCTTCCAGGATGCGCATGACCTGTAGTTGCTCGGCGGGCGTGATGATCCCTCGGCCGATATCGACGGTCTTGCCGGTCTCGGGGTCGCGCCAGGGGACGACCTTCCCCGTGTACTTCCCGTCTTTCTTGACGGTCTCGGGCAGCAGCCCGGCGAACGCGGGCGACTTGAGCAGAACCGACAGGGACCCGACGCCCCAAGCACCGCCGCGCGTCGCGGGGATCTTGCGGGCGTTCAGGTCGCGGGCGATGTGTACCAGCGGTTCGCCAGACAGGGCGCGCTCGGCGATCTCGCGGGCCGTCGGCGCGGTGTGCGGGTCGTGGTCTAGCCGGCCGTCCTCGCCGACCGCTAGGCCGTAGGGCGGTTGTCCGCCGATCCACCGCCCAAGGCTGCGGAGGTGGGCCTTCGCCGAGGCGACGCGTAGCCCGATGTTGGCGGACTCGCTGCGGGCGACCTCGGACAGCAAAACGAGGGCTAGGCGGGCCTGTTGCTGGGAGGTGTCTAGGCCGTCCTGAACGAAGACGATTCGGCCCGCGACTTTCTCGACCTGATCAAGGACCTGGCCGACCTGGCCCATGCCCCGCCGGGACAGG
>NZ_JAEVHJ010000609.1:0-1786 GCF_016802855.1 Micromonospora sp. ATA51
GTCTGGCTGGTGGCCGTGCCGGAGGTCGCGTGGGAAATGACGAGGGCGCTGCCGGGACTCGCTGCGGCGCGGAAGGGTTCCACGATGGCGTTGACGTCTCCGGGGATGAAGTGCAGGACCGAGACGAACAGGACGGCCACCGGGCGGGCGAGGTCAATCAGCCGCTGGGTGGCGGGGTTGTCGAGAATGAAGTCCGGGAAGCAGATGTCGGCCTGGATGACGTCGACCCGCGGGTCGACGCCCAGCAGGGCCCTGGCATGTGCGACGGCTATCGGTTCGACGTCGACGTAGAGCACCCGCGCGTCGGCGTTGACGCAGTGGGCGATGTCGTGGACGTTGCCGACGGTCGGTATGCCTGAGCCGAGGTCGATGAACTGGCGTATGCCCTGCTGCAGCGCGTATCGGACGGCGCGGCGCAGGAACGCTCGGTTGGCGCGGGCAGCGGCGGCGACGTGGGGTGCGACGGCGAGGACGGCGTCGGCGGCTTGCCGGTCGGCGGCGAAGTTGTGGCTGCCGCCGAGGAAGTAGTCGTACATTCGCGCGGCGTTCGGGCGGCTCAGGTCAAGCTCGGCGGGCGCCCAACTCATCGCCTCGGTTCCCATGGTCGTTCCCCCGGTGCTGACTTGGGCGTTCGTGATCGCTCTCGGTGGTGGTGGCTGCCCGATGCTTGTGGCGGTGTCGTGGCTGCTCATCGGTACACCGATACGGCGGTCTCGCCGATGAGGTCTTCGACGGCGCAGATGATTTTTTCGGTGGCGGGTGTGTGGTGTCCGGCGCGGGCGAGCATCTGGCGGAGCCGGTCGCGTAGGTCGGTGTCGAAGCCGTCGAGGTACAGCTCGGATTCGAGTCGCAGGGCCCGCAGTAGACCGGCGAGAGCGTCGGTCTGCGGGTCGGGGTCGTCGTAGCCGAGGACGCTGTAACGCAGCCGCCCACGGACGCGGTGGATGACCGCCGGGTCTGTCGGCGGGTAGGCGATGGACCGGCCGAGCATGCGGCGTCGGGTGACCTGCTCGACAAGGCCGCCGGCGATGAGCCCCGCGGTGACCTTGTCGTAGGCGTGCTCGCCGAGCAGCCGCACGGCCTCACGGACGGACAGCGCACGGTGGTGGCGGGCCAGGAACGTCAGGGCCCAGTCGGCGACAGGATCGCCGGTGGGTTGCCGGTTTACGGCGATGGCGGCGTCGCCGACGACGCGGACCCGTTCGATCGGTGCGACCAGGTTGGTGAGGATGGCTCCGGCCAGCGCGAGCGACAGGGACGGCAGGTGAGCCAGCGGAGCGCCGGTGTCATTGTGGGTCAGCACGAACAGCTCGACGCGTAGCGGGAGGCGGCCCGGCGTGGTGTCGAAGACGGGGTGGCTCATGGCGGGTCACCTGGCCGGCTCGGCGATGCGGCGCAGCCGCTGGTGCACCCCGCCGTAAGGGCTCGCGCCCGCCAGGACGGCTTTGGTGAGGGCGGCGTGCATGGTGTAGAGCGGGTCGCAGACGTTGCCGGGTGCGGCGCGGCCGGCCTGTGAGACGAGTTGGTAGGCGTCGAGCAGCTCCAGTCCGGTCAGTTGTGCCGTCCAGGTGACCAGGTCGTGTTGGCTGATCCGGTACGCGTCCTCTAGGGGTCGGGCGGCGCCGATCGAGAGGATCCGGTGGTCGGTCTCGATGCGCGGCCATGGTGTGGTCACGCCTTTGATCAGGTCGACGGCGATGGTGACGTTCATGGCGGTCTCCACCGCGACGCCGCACACCTCGCCCTGGCCTTGGCGGGCGTGGCCGTCGCCGATGGCGAACAGCGC
>NZ_JAEVHJ010000610.1:0-1774 GCF_016802855.1 Micromonospora sp. ATA51
CTAGATCCTTGGGTTCGAGAATCTGAACAACTGAGTCAGGTTTTCAGGCTGCGGTTTTGAGTCGTGCGCGGGCGATGTAGTCGTCGACGTGGTGGTCGATGGCGGCGAGGGCTTGACGCAGGTCGGGTGGCGCTTGGGGCTGATCGGCGGCGAGGAGTGGTCGCAGGAGGCGGTTGTTGAGTTTGGTGTAGAAGATCGCCAGGCGTTGCCCGTCGGGGGTCAGGGCGTAGGTGTGGGTGTGTTCGATGCGTCGGATCAGGCCGTTGAACCGCAGGCGTCGCAGGTCGTAGGTCATCTGGCTGGTGGTGTAGGTGGTGCCGAGCAGCCGGGCGGTCAAGGCGCGAAGGCTCTTGTTGGTGACGCCGGCGACGGCGAACAGGGTGAGGGTGAGGGCGCCGGTCAGGGCCATGACCCGAGGGTCGCCGAACCGTAGGGCTGGGGCCCTCCTGCCATCCTCGGTGAGGGTGGGCTGCGCGACCCGTTCGATGACTGGGCTCGCAAGGACGCAGCTCTGACCGGCACGGATAGTGTCCAGCAGCCGGCGGTTGGCGTCACGGGCTTTGACGATGACCTCGTTGAGGTGTTCCAGGCGGCGCAGCACGCCGATGTCGTAGGTGTCGTTGATGACGGTTTCGATGCGTAGGGCTCGCCGGTCTTTCAGGTAGTACTTGATCCGGCTGTGTCGGTAGAAGGCGTTGACCACGATGCCGTCGTTGTCGCGGTCGATGGCGGTGCGGAACACGCCTTTGGTGGTGGAGCGGATCTGCCGGTTGAAGATGATCTCCATGTTGTCGGGGCGGCCGATGTCGAGGTTGTCGGCGGCGAGGGCTTCGAAGAAGGCACGGGCGTGGCGGGGTGCGGTGAACACGATGGTCTTGGCGACCTCGATCTGCCGCATGGAGATGTCCCACCAGTAGCCGGCGGCCCGATCGGCTGCGGTGAACGGTAGCGGCAGGCGGGCCCACCAGCGTTCGGTGAACACGGTGACGGTGCCGGGTCCGAGCCGGTCGCAGATGTCCTGCAGGGCCTGGGGATCCTCGCTGGAGGCGAAGCCGTTGGACAGTTCGGTGAAGCCGATCCCGGCCTTCACAGCTTGACGTTTGGCCCACTCGTGCCCGTTGAACCAGATCTTGCCCGGGTAGGGAAAGTAGGCGCAGATCTTGATGAACGCCGGTCCGACATCGGCGTCCCAGAGGTAGAAGTAGTAGCAGGTAACTCGGCGTTCGACCCGGTTGTAGGTGAACCACACCGCCCCGGTGCCGGTTTCGGACTTTGACCCGGTGAAGACCCGCTGGTACTCCTGCGCCACGCCGATGGCGACGACCTGGGACCGGCCGGTAGCGGCGGCTTTACGCATCAGCGGCATCACCTGGTCGATCTTGCGTTCCGGCCACGGACTGTCCGCCAGCACACCCGGCCGACTCTTCTCCCTCTTGCCCGTGAAGTTGATGACCGGGATGTCGTTGGCGTCGGCGAAGGACATCACCGCTGCGCGGAAGGCTTGCCCGCGGCGTTCCAGCAGTGCGGGTGACGGGACTGGCTTGCCTTCATGCTGGGTGAGGAAGCTGGTCACCTGACCGCCGACGATCAGGTTCGGCACGGACAAGGTGAGATAGGCGCGGTCCACGCAGTCGATCTCCAACAGTTTCTGCCCGTCGAGCACGTCGTTGACCGTCACCGTTTTCGTTCTCACCACACGCGAGGCCATGACCATCCTCCGCAACCGCACCTACGGTTGCCAGGATGAACCCACCACCAGCGGCCCGACCAGCCC
>NZ_JAEVHJ010000611.1:0-1770 GCF_016802855.1 Micromonospora sp. ATA51
GCCGACAAGCTGGCCGCCGTGACCTCGGGGCTGATGAGCATCACCGCCGGTGCCGCCCAGATGTTCGACGGCGACGTGGTGAAGCAGACGGTCGTGGAGATGGGCCGCGGGTACTTCCTCGTCATGCAGATCCGGGACGGCTCGATCCTGGCCACCCTGGCCGCCGCGGACGCCGACATCGGCGTGGTCGGCTACGAGATGGCGCGGTTGGCGAAGCAGGCCGGCGAGATGCTCACGCCCGCACTGCGGGCCGAGTTGCAGCAGGCGCTGCCCCGCTGACCGGGACGACCGGGCCGGGGCGTCACCCCGGCCGGGTCGCCGCGGCGGCGCTCAGAGGCCGTTGTCGCGGATCACCGTGCGGTACCAGTGGGCGCTGCTCTTGAGCACCCGGCGCTGCGTCGGGTAGTCGACGTAGACCAGGCCCCAGCGCTGGTCGTATCCCTCGGCCCACTCGAAGTTGTCCAGCAGCGACCAGACGTGGTAGCTCTCCAGCGGCACTCCGTCGGCGATCGCCCGATGCGCGGCGGCGAAGTGGTCGCGGAGGAAGTCGATCCGGCCGGAGTCGTCGACGGTGCCGTCCGGGCCGAGCCTGTCCGGGCAGGGCAGGCCGTTCTCGGTGACGGTGATCGGGATCCGGCCGTAGTCCCGGGTGACCCGGGTCAGGATGTCGTACATCCCCTCGGGGTAGATCTGCTGCCAGTCCGCCTCCGAGGTGGGCCAGCGGCGGGTGGTGTCGCCGCCGGCGGTGACGTAGATGGGCGTGTAGTACTGCACCGCGAGCAGGTCCACCGGGCTGGCGATGACGTCGAGGTCGCCGTCGCGGATACCGGCGGCCATCCGGCTGTCCGGGCCGAGGTCGGCCAGCACGTCCCGCGGGTACGCGCCCTTGAGGACGGAGTCGAGGTAGAGGCGGTTCTCGTAACCGTCGTACAGCCGGGTCGCCGCGGCCGCCTCCGGGCTGTCGTCGGCCGGGTAGCAGGGGTGCAGGTTGAGGGCGGGGCCGATCCGGCCGGCCTGGCCGGTGGCCCGCAGCGCCCGTACGGCCAGGCCGTGCGCCAGATGGAGGTGGTGGGCGACCAGGTAGGCGGCCGCCGGGTCCTGCCGGCCCGGCGCGTGGTGCCCCCACAGGTAGCCGTTCTGCACCACGGTCTTCGGCTCGTTGATGGTCAGCCAGACCGGGACCCGGTCGCCGAGGGCGCGGAAGACGGCGTCGGCGTACTCGGCGAAGCGGTGGGCGGTGTCCCGTGACTCCCAGCCGCCGGCGTCCTGCAACGCCTGCGGCAGGTCCCAGTGGAACAGGGTGGCCATCGGCGCGATGCCGCGCTCGTGCAGCCCGTCGACCAGTCGCCGGTAGAAGTCGAGACCGCGCTGGTTCGGCTTGCCGGTCCCGTCGGCCTGGATCCTCGGCCAGGAGATGGAGAACCGGTAGCTGCGCAGGCCGAGGTCGGCCATCAGGTCCAGGTCGTCGCGGTAGCGGTGGTAGTGGTCGGCGGCGACGTCGCCGGTGTCGCCGTTTCGGGTCCGGCCCGGGGTGTGGCTGAAGGTGTCCCAGACCGACTCGCCCCGGCCGTCCTCCTTCGCCGCCCCCTCGATCTGGTACGCCGACGTGGCCGCGCCCCAGCCGAAGCCCGGCGGGAAGCGCAGCGGTCCGCGCGGGTCCGGGTCGTTGTCCCGGTCCGGGCTGCTGTCGCAGCCACCGACGGCCGCGGCGGCCACGACGGCCGGGGTGGCGCCCGCCAGCCCGGCGCGGGCCGCTCCGGCGGCCGTGGC
>NZ_JAEVHJ010000612.1:0-1767 GCF_016802855.1 Micromonospora sp. ATA51
AAGGCCGTGCGGGCCCATCCTGACGTCACAATCATGATCGTCCCGCACGGCCACCTTCATGATCGACCCGGGTCTTTCCTCTACCGCGCACCAAGCCGTAAGCGCCAGCCACAATGGCCGAGGGTTCGCGACCAAGGCGGTGCGTGAGATCGTGCGGGTGGCCTTCGAGGACTTGGGGCTGCATCGGGTGCAGGCAGAGACCCTGCTGCACAACGTCAGATCGCAGCGGGTGCTGGAACGCAACGGGTTCGTGCAGTTCGGCATGGCGCCGGAGTACCTCAACATCGCCGGCCGGTGGCAGGATCACGCCATGTACCAGGTGGTGAGGTCGTCGTCCGCAACCGGCTGAACGTCATCGCCCCACCACGGGTGCGCTGAAGCCGCGCCGTGCGATCACGGTGCCGGTGTTCGCTGACACTTGCCGCGCCCGCCCTCGGCGCAGTGTCATGCAGGTCCTGATAGCGCCCTGTCACGCAGGTCCCGAGACCGGACAGCCGGCTGCCGGCGATGCCGGCGATGTGGACGCTCCTATTTCCGTCAAGTGGGGCGGGTTGCCCGGCTCAGGCGAGTCCGTAGAGCTGGTTGAGGTCGAGTAGGTGGTGACCGAGGACCGAGGAGGCATGTAGGTCGAGCACGAGGACCAGGAACACGTTGGGTGTCTCGCAGTCGGCCAGGACGTGTTGGTGTGCCCCGTCTGGCGACTGCCAGGCGTAGGTGACGCGGCCTTCGGAGAAGTCGTGCCCGTTGAAGTCGTCTTCGGGGATGGAGTCGAAGTAGGGCCAGAAGTCGAAGGGGGGTTCCTTGTCCGGGCCCACTCTTGTGGGGTGGGGTCCCATCGTTGCCTTGTACTCGTCCTCAGTCAGTAGCGGTGGCACCAGGCAAGGATGCCTGGTCCAGAGGTGGCGACGCGAGCAGGTGGAAGGTCTCACGTGCGATGTAGCGCTTGAGGCATCGCATGATCTCGGTCTTGGTCTTGCCCTCTGCGGTTCGGCGGGTGACGTAGTCCTTGGTGGGCTGGTGGCAGCGCATGCGGACGAGGGTGATGCGCCAGAGTGCGCGGTTGGCGTCGCGGTCGCGCCACGGTGTAGGTGGTGGCGGTCGGTCCGTCCGGAGCTGGCAGGGATGGGGGCGACGCCGCAGAGCCGGGCGAAAGCCGCTTCGGAGTGCAAGCGGTGAGGGTTGTCGCCGGCGGTGACGAGGAGTTGCCCGGCGGTGTCGACGCCGACGCCAGGCAGCGCGACCAAATCCGGGGCGGCGGCGGTGACGAGGGCGGCCAGGTGGCTGTCGAGGTCGTCGATCTCGGCCTGAAGGGCGAGCCAGCGCCGGGCGAGGCTGCGCAGCGCGACTTATAGAAGCCAGCCTGAGGCAGCTGAGGTTCCCCCGATAGCGTGGAGGCCGGACCTAAGGGGATAGATGGTCATGGCTGAGACGAGACGGCGGTTCGACCGGGAGTTCCGTGAGGGCGCGGTGCGGATCGTGCGGGAGACGGGCAAGCCGATCGCGCAGGTCGCTCGGGATCTGGGGATCAACGACGGCACTCTGGCCAACTGGGTGGCGCAGGATCGGCGGGCTCGGGGTGAGGCCGCCGCAGGCGGTCTCGGTGAGGACGAACGCGCCGAGCTGGCTCGTCTGCGTAAGGAGAACGCGGAGCTGGCGATGGAGCGCGATGACGCCCCTATGTTTGTCAAGTTGAGGGAGTCGGCGTTGTCGCTGGTGGCAGGGCTGCGGTGATGAGGGGGAAGATCTGTCGGGCGACGTAGCGCTTCA
>NZ_JAEVHJ010000613.1:0-1761 GCF_016802855.1 Micromonospora sp. ATA51
GTCCCGGCCGGGCACGGTGGCGCTGGCCCGGGCGGCCGTCTCGGCCCGTTCGAGGCGGGCCCGGGCGCCCATGGTCCGGCCGGGCAGCCGGACGTCCCCCCGGGAGAGTTGCGCGACGAACCACGCGGGCAGGTAGCCCTCGATCGGCAGCCCGGGATTGACCGCCAGCCACCACTCGTGGTTCGGCCAGTCCGCCGCCAGGTCGGCGTACGGGACGCGCCGGCTGGTGCCCGCGTTCTCACCCAGGCTGGCCCGCAATGCGGTGATCGACGTGAATGCCAGGACGTGCGTCCGGTCGCCGGTGGTCCAGGTCCCCCACCCCATCGGCGCCTGCCCGGCGAGCGCCTCCGCGGAGACCGGCAACAGCAGCTCGACGCGGGTCAGGATGCGGAAATAAAGCTCCTGGTCCTGGGCACGCAGCGCGTCCCGCATCGCCACCTCGGCCTCGGTAGCCGGTTCCCATCCGGTCACGGCCACCTCTCCTCCCGCGAACAGGCCATAGGTATCGCGTACAACCTACAAGGTAGTAACAAGATCAGGATTGCTGGCCGTCGGCGGCCCACCGGCCGGCAGCGGAGGCGCTAACATCGCGTTCCGGAGTCGCCACGATACGGAGGCGGTCGATGTCCCGGCCCACCGCGCGCCCGGCCCTGACCGCCCTGGCGGCGGTCGTCGCCGCCGTCCTGCCGGCCGCGCCGGCCACCGCCCGGCCGCGCCGGCCTGTTCCGCGGCGCCCGCGCCGGTCCGCCCGGTGGCCGAGCAGCCGTGGCCCCAGCAACGGTACGCCCCGGACCGGCTCACCCCGTTGGCCACCGGCGCCGGGGTGGTCGTCGCGGTGGTCGACTCGGGGGTGGATCGGCGGCACCCGCAGCTGGCCGGTCGAGTGCTCGACGGCGCCGACTTCCTCGACCCGGGCGGCGACGGCACCCGGGACTGTGCCGGCCACGGCACCGGAGTGGCGAGCATCGTCGCGGCGGCGCCCCGCCCGGGCGTGGCGTTCCGCGGGCTGGCCCCGGGCGTCCGCATCCTGCCGGTGCGGGTCAGCGAGCAGCAGGTGGTCGACGGGCGGGAGTCGGGGCGTACGGTCGGCGCGGCCGACTTCGCCCGGGCGATTCGTTGGGCGGTCGACCACGACGCCGACGTGCTCAACCTCTCCGTCGTGCTGTACGCGGACGACCCCGCGGTCCGCTCGGCGATCGCGTACGCGGTGCGGCGGAACGTGGTCGTGGTGGCCGCCGCGGGCAACCTCCACGACAGCGGGGACCCCGCCCCTACCCGGCCGGGTACGACGGGGTGCTCGGGGTGGGCGCGATCGGCGCGGACGGCCAGCGGTCACCCTTCTCGCAGACCGGCCCGTACGTCGACCTGGTCGCGCCCGGCGGTGACGTGCTGATGGCCGCCCCCGGGCAGGGGCACCACCGGGCGGAGGGGACGAGCTACGCGGCGCCGTTCGTGGCGGCCACCGCGGCGCTGCTTCGGCAGTACCGCCCGGAGCTGACCGCGACGGAGGTGGCCGGGCGGATCGTCGACAGCGCCGACCCGGCCCCGGGACGCGGCGACGGCTACGGCGCCGGGGTGCTGAATCCGTACCGCGCGGTCACCGAGACACCCGGACCGGTGGTGGACCGGCCGGCCCGGGCGGCGGCACTCCCGATGGACGGCACCGACCCGGCCGCGGCGGCGCACCGGGCCCGGCGGGCGGTGGCGCGGCACCGGGCGCTGCTGGTGGCCGGCGTGGTCGGGGCGACCACGACCGCGGTG
>NZ_JAEVHJ010000614.1:0-1747 GCF_016802855.1 Micromonospora sp. ATA51
GCCCGACCCCCAGCAGGGCAACTCCTACCTGGACGTCGAGTTCGGCGCCGGGGTCATCCCGTTCGCGACTTCTTCGGCGAGCTGACGGGTGGGGGCCGCTTCGAGTACCTGTGGGAGCAGGACTCTGGTCCGAACGCCCAGCCCAACCCGCCCGGGTCGTTGGGCGCCGCCGAGCGGAGCTACCAGCGCATGGTGGAACTGCGGGGTGCCCGGTGAGCGCCTGGCGACTGACGGAGACCGGTCCGCTTCCGGAGCCGGACGCGGCCCGGCCCGACCGTTCCCGCTCCGGGGCGCGGCGACTGCTGGTCGTCGCGGCGGTGGTGCTGCTGACCCTGGTCGGCGCCGGCAGCTTCGCGGCCGCCGGCACCGGGGTGTTCTCCGCCGAACGGCCCGAGGGCTGCGCCAAGCCGGACCGCAGCCTCCAGTTGTACGCGGTGGAACTGCCGAAGGACGGCACGCAGATCCGGCTCGGCTACGGCCTCACCCCGGAGACGGCCTCCTACCCGGGCCCGACCATGGAGATGATGGAGGGGGAGTGCCTCGCCATCACCCTGCACAACCAGGTCTCCGCCGAGACGCTGGCGGCGCTGCGCACCAACCCGGCCCACCCGCTCGGCGTCTCGCTGCACGTGCACGGGGTGAAGTACACCCAGCAGTCCGACGGCACGGTGCAGAGCGCGTCGTACGTCCCGCCGGGTGAGTCGCGCACCTACACCTGGTACGCCCAGCCCCGCAACAACCGGACCGGCGCGCAGGGCACCGCCGGCTACTGGTGGTACCACGACCACGTGGTGGGCGGGCCGCACGGCACCCAGGGCCTCTCCGCTGGGCTCTTCGGCGGGCTGGTCGTCCGCCGGCCGAGCGACCCGAAGCCGGACCGGACGTACGTGACGGCCTTCGGTGACCGGCAGAGCATCAACCTGCGTCGCGGCGAGGCCACCGACACCTGCGACACGGTGAATCCGCAGCCCGGCCCGACCTGCCTGGTCGCCAGGAAGGGGGAGCGGGTCGAGTTCGTCGTCATCGGCATCGGCAACGACATGCACACCTTCCACCTGCACGGCCACTCCTGGGCGGACACCCGGACGGGGGTGGTGAGCAACGGGCAGCCGTTCGCCGACTCCGTACCGATCATCGACAACAAGACGCTCGGCCCCGGCGACTCCTTCGGCGTCCAGGTGGTGGCCGGTGACTCGGTCGGACCGGGGCACTGGATGCTGCACTGCCACATGCAGTTCCACTCCGACGCCGGCATGTCGACGATGCTGCACGTCCTCGACGAGAACGGGCAGATGCCCCCGGGGATGGACCACCAGCACCCGGCAGCCGCGCCGGCCACCGCCGGCACCACCTCCGCGCCGGCCACCGCCGGCATCACCTCCGCGCCGGCCACCGCCGGCACCGCACACCAGCACAACTGACCAGCGGTCCGGTCCGCGGTCACCGACGCCCGCGGACCGGGTGGCTGCTGGTCCCAACCTGCTCCGGTGAGCGCCACACCCCACCGGCAGCGGAACGACCCGGAAGATCCTGTCCCTCAATCAGGAGGAGTCGAGATGGCTCACAGACGCCATTTCCGGTTCTCCCGCTGGGTCGGACGCCTTCGCGCCGACTCGACGGGTCCCATCACACCCACCACGCCCACCCTCACCACTCCGCGTCGCGTCCCCGCGCCGCGCCGCGTCGGCGCCCTGGCGTCGAGCGCCGCGCTGGCGCTCGGCGTGTTGGCCCTGCCCGCCCAGGCCGT
>NZ_JAEVHJ010000615.1:0-1742 GCF_016802855.1 Micromonospora sp. ATA51
CGGCGGCGGCCACGTCGGCGACGGCGGCCGGGGTGAGCACCGTGCCGGCGCCGACCAGCGAGCCGGCCGGGGCCGCCGCCCGGATCGCCTCGATGGCGTCGAGCGCGCCCGGCGTGGTCAGCGCCACCTCCACCACCCGGACGCCCTCGGCGAGCAGGGCGGTGCCGGTGGCGACGGCGGCGGCGGTGTCGGTGCCGCGGATGACCGCCAACAGGCGGGTGGCGGCGAGTTCGGCGGTGAGGTCGAGGGTCATGATCACCATTCCGCGTAGGAGCCGTCGAGGTGTCGGAACATCGGGCTGCGCCAGGCGTGACCGCGCTTGTCCGCCGACCGCACCGCCTGCTCGTCGATCTCGATGCCCAGACCGGGCGCGGTGAGCCGCTCGACGTACCCGTCGACGAAGGTCAGCGGGGTCTTGTCGAGGCAGTAGTCGAGCACCTCGGCGCCGAGGTTGTAGTGGATGCCGATGCTCTGTTCCTGGATCAGGTAGTTCGGCGTGGCGAAGCGACCTGCAGGCAGGCCGCGAGGGCGATCGGCCCGAGCGGGCAGTGCGGGGCGAGCTGGACGTCGTACACCTCGGCCAGTGCGGCGATCTTGCGCACCTCGGTGATGCCGCCGGCGTGCGAGAGGTCCGGCTGGGCGACCGCGATGCCGGCCTGGAGGACGGGCAGGAACTCCTGGCGGCTGTAGAGCCGCTCCCCCGTGGACACCGGCGTGGTGGTCGACCGGACGAAGTCGCCGATCAGGTGGGAGTTCTCCGGGACGACCGGCTCCTCCAGGAACAGCGGCCGGTACGGCTCCAGCAGCGGCGCCACCCGGCGGGCGTTGGCCAGGGTGAACCGGCCGTGGAAGTCGACGGCGACGTCCCGGTCGTCGCCGAGCACCTCGCGGGCGGCGGCCACCCGGGCGACCACCCCGTCGAGCTCGGCCACCGAGGCGATCGGGCTCATCCGGCCGGAGGCGTTCATCTTGACCGCGGTCAGTCCCGCCTCGACCTGGGCGGCGATGTGGTCGCGGACCTCGCTCGGCTCGTCGCCGCCGACCCAGCCGTACACCCGGATCCGGTCCCGGACCGGGCCGCCGAGCAGCTGGTGCACGGGGGCGCCGAAGTGCTTGCCGGCGATGTCCCAGAGGGCCTGGTCGAGGCCGGACACGGCGCTGGCCAGGATCGGGCCGCCCCGGTAGAACGAGGCCTTCGTCATGACCTGCCAGTGGTCCTCGATCCGCAGCGCGTCCCGGCCGATCAGCAGCTCGCTGAGCTGCTCGACGGCGGTGCGGACGGTCTCGGAACGCCCCTCGCAGGTGGCCTCGCCCCAGCCGACGATCCCGGCGGAGGTCTCGACGCGGACGAAGAGCCACCGGGGTGCGACGAGGAAGGTCTCGATGCGCGCGATTGTCGTCATGGTCTGTTCAGCCCTTCGTCGCGCCGGCGGTGAGCCCGGAGACCACGTACTTCTGCACGAACAGGGCGATCAGCATGATCGGCAGGGTGACCACGGTGGCGGCGGCCATCAGCCCGCCCCAGTCGATGCTGGCGTAGCCGACGAAGTCGAAGATCGCCACGGGCAGGGTCTTGGTGTCGGCGCCGGAGAGCACCAGGGCGAACATGAAGTTGTTCCAGGAGAAGATGAACGACAGGATGCCGGCGGTGGCGATGCCGGGCACCGACAGCGGCAGCGTGATCCGCCGGAACGCGCCGATGTGGGTCAGCCCGTCGACCAGCGCCGCCTCCTCCAGCTCCT
>NZ_JAEVHJ010000616.1:0-1739 GCF_016802855.1 Micromonospora sp. ATA51
GTGGTCGCGCCGGCGCCGCTCGAGCGGCTGCTGGACCGGCTGGCCGAGGTGTGCGAGGCGCGCTACGACCGGGTGCTGGTCCGCCGGGTGCCCGCCGACCCGCCACACCTGTTCGTCACCTACCGCGCCGACGGGGTGGTCCGGCAGCAGCGGGTCGGCGCGTACGTCGGCACGCCGAGCGCCGCCGACGTCGACGACTTCGCCCGGCGGGTGCACGCCACCGATCCGGACGTCGCGTCCGAGCTGGTCTACGACGGCGACCGGATCGGCCGGGGGCTGGCCGAGGCGGCGCAGCGGCGCGGGGTGCGCGTGCTGCACCTGACCGAGTTCCAGGGCCTGCTGGACCTGCGCGAGTACGTCGCGGCGCAGACCGCCCGGTTGCAGGCCGACCGGCTCTACCCGCCCGGGCAGTACGTGCCGCAGCGCTACCGGCACCTGGTCGGCGCCGACCAGCGGGTCCGCGAGGACGTGGTGGACGAGCTGCTGGAGCTGATCTCCGCCCCGGACGGCCGGTTCGTGCTGGTGCTCGGCGACTTCGGCCGGGGCAAGACGTTCGCGTTGCGGGAGGTGGCCCGCCGGCTGCCCACCGCCGCGCCCGACCTGATCCCGATCCTGGTGGAGCTCCGCGCGCTGGACAAGGCGCACTCGGTGGACGGGCTGGTCGCCGCGCACCTGGCCAACCACGGCGAGCAGGTGATCGACCTCAAGGCGTTCCGCTACATGCTCCGGAAGGGTCGGATCGTGCTGCTCTTCGACGGGTTCGACGAACTCGTGGCCCGGGTGGCGTACGACCGGGCGGCCGACCACCTGGAGACCCTGCTCCAGGCGGCCGAGGGCAAGGCCAAGATCGTGGTGAGCAGCCGGACCCAGCACTTCAAGACCAACTCGCAGGTGCTGACCGCGCTCGGCGAGCGGGTCGGGCTGCTGCCGCACCGCCGGGTGCTGGCCATCGAGGACTTCACCCCCGGCCAGATCGAGGCCTTTCTGCGCAACCGGTACGGCGGGGACGAGCAGGCCGCCCGCGACCGGATGGACCTCCTGGCCGGGGTGAAGGATCTGCTCGGCCTGTCCCGCAACCCGCGGATGCTGGGGTTCATCGCCAACCTCGACGAGGGCCGGCTGGCCGCGGTGGCCGGGGCCGGCGGCACGTTCAGCGCCGCGGCGCTCTACCGGGAGATCCTCGAGTCCTGGTTGGACTTCGAGGAGCGGCGTACCCAGGGGGTGCCGGGCGCGCCGGTGACGCTGCGCCGCCCCGAGCTGTGGGCGGCGGTGAGCCGGCTGGCGTTCCAGCTCTGGGAGAGCGGCGAGTCGTACCTGCGGCTGGCCGAGCTGGCCGATGCCGCCGGCCAGCTCACCGGGCTGGCGGAGTCGCGGCTGTCCGGCCCGCAGGCGATGCACGCGGTGGGCGCCGGCAGCCTGCTGGTGCGGACCGACGACGGACTGTTCGGGTTCATCCACACCTCGGTGCTGGAATGGCTGGTCGCCGAGGGGATCGCCGCGCAGTTCAACCGGGGGGAGGACCCGTCCGCGCTGGCGGTGCGCCCGCTGTCGGCGCTGACTGTGGAGTTCCTCGGCGACCTGGCCGACCCGCGCCGGTGCACGGCCTGGACAGCCCGGGTGCTCGGCGACGAGGACGCCGGGGAGACGGTCCGGGCCAACGCGCTGCGGCTCAGCGCCCGGCTGCGGCTGCCCGACCGCGCCGACCTGCGGGGCGCCTCGCTGCGCGGGGAGGACCTGTC
>NZ_JAEVHJ010000617.1:0-1733 GCF_016802855.1 Micromonospora sp. ATA51
CTGCCGCCGAGCCCGGTGCTGCCGGGCAGCCCGCCGCCCGAGCCGAGCCCCGGTGCGGTCGCGGTGCCCGCGCCGGCCAGCCCGGTGCCGTAGTCGCCGGTGCCCGTGGACGGGTATCCGGTGGAGGGGGTGTAGCCGGTGCCGGTCGACGGGGTGTAGCCGCCGCCGGAGGAGAGGTCGGGGTGCGCGCTCGACCCGATGTTCGGGCCGCCCGAGCCCAGGTCGGGCATCTTGCCCGCGGAAGCCGACGGGCCGCCGCCCAGGCCACCCGCCGAGGGCGCCCCGCCGATCCCCGGCAGGCCGCCGCCACCGCCGGTGCCGGGGCCGTTGCCCAGGTTCGGGATGTCCGGGCGCGGATTGGTGACGCTGCCGCTCGGACCGCCGCTCGGCGACTCCAGGACGCGATCCTGGTAGTTGCCGTTGACCTCGTTGTAGACCTTGCGGGCGTCGCCCTCCTGATCGGAGAACCAGCCGGACACCCAGTCGCCCAGCTCACCGATCTTCTCCATCGGCCAGCTGCCCATCAGGTCCGCCTTGACCCGGGTCTCGAAGAGCCCCGCGCCGATCACGACCTCGCCGTTGCGGGCCGCCAGCACGTCTCCGACGCAGGCGGACGGGATGGGCATGCTGTCCTGGGCCGCCTGGAGCTGTCGGGCGGCGGTCTCCAGGTTGGTGACGATGCTGACCCGGTCCCGGCCCGGCTTCTCGGCCGCGTCGACCAGGCCGCCGGCCTGCTTGGCCAGCGCCTCGACGTGCGACTTGAACGCCTCGTAGGCCGGCCCCTTCCAGACCACGCCGAGGTCCTTGACGTTCTGCTGGAGGCTCTCCTGGACCTGCCCGATGTTCTTGAGCAGCTCCTTCCAGCCGAGCGCCGCGCTCTCCACCTTGTCCGGCCGCCCGCCACGAGCACCTCGCGGGCCATCTGCTCCCAGTCGGCCATCTCCCGCTCCCCGTCTAGCCGTTGCCGCCGCTGGCGGCATCGTTGAACGCCTGCTGCATCTCCTGCGCCGACATGGCGTTGGCGTGCTCGGCGTCCTCGTACTTCCGCTTGACCTCGCGCAACGCCTCGGCGGCGGCCCAGAGCCCGTCGGACAGCGTGCGCAGGCCCTGCTGGGTGGACGAGAAGAGGGCGTCGTGGTTCCGGGTGAGTTCCTGGGCGTTCGGGAACCCGCCCAGCGCGCCCTGGCCCGGCTCCGCCCACTCGTTCGGGGCGAGCTCGTCCTTGATCGCGGACATGTCGTAGGAGAGCCGGTGCACGTAGCTGGCGTGGCTCTCCAGCCAGGTCACGGCCGAGTCGAGGCTGCCGGCGTCCCACTCGGTCTCCACGCCCCGCTCGCCGTCGCCGGCGACCAGCTTGCTCGGCGTCTGCGCCTGGTCGACCCCGACCCGGTCGAAGTTGACGCCCCGCAGGTCACCGACCAACGGCATGCCGGGATTGAGCGGCATCGGGACGTCGAACCGCTGCTCGACCCGGTCCGGATCCTTGCTGACGTTGTGGCTGATGTCCCAGCTCATACCTGTCCTCCCCCTGGCGGTGCTCGTGGTGCCCGGCGTCAGCCCTGCTCAGGGCCGGTGGGCGGTGGAACCGGCCCGGTGTCCGGCGGGTACGGGTGCGGCGCCGTCGGCTGGCTCACCGGCCGGGGCTGGTACGGGTGCGGCGACCCCGGCCCGGGCGGTGGGCCGAAGCCCGCCGGCTGGCCGTTGCCCGCGGGCGGGTAGCCGGCGGCTGACCT
>NZ_JAEVHJ010000618.1:0-1724 GCF_016802855.1 Micromonospora sp. ATA51
GCCGCCGCGCCGGGCTCGACGCCACGCCGGCCGGCGGGCTCGACGGCGGCGCCGATGCCGCCGGCACGCCCGACGAACGGCCGTCGCCGGCGCCTGGCGGCGGGTGCTCGGCGTCCTGGCGGCGAACCCGGCCGACGACTTCTTCGCCGCCGGCGGGACCTCGCTGTCGGCGATGCGGCTGGTCGCCGTGCTGCGCGACGAACTCCGTCGGGACGTCTCCGTGGCGGACATCTTCGACGGCCGTACGCTCGGCGGTCTGGCCGCCCGGGTGGCCGGCGCGGACCGGCTCACCGAGCCGGAGCTGCTGCCGGGCCAGCCACCGACCTTGTCGCCGTCCCAGCGCCGGCTGTGGTTCCTGGACCAGCTCGCGCCCGACTCGGCGGCCTACAACACCGCCATGGCGGAGCGGCTGCGCGGCCCGCTGGACCTGACCGCGTTGCGCGCCGCGCTGCGGGCCGTCGTCCACCGGCACGAGGTGCTGCGCTGGCGGATCACCCGGGTCGCCGGTGCACCGCACGTGATCTGTGACCCGCCGGGTGACGTGCCGTTGAGGGTGGTCGACCTGTCCGGCATGGACCCGGCCGACCGGGAGACCGAGTTGCGGGCCTGGTTGCAGGCCGGCGCCGCGACCCGGTTCGACCTGGCCACGGGACCGGTGTGGCAGGCCGAGCTGTACCGGCTGGCCGCCGACGAGCACGTGCTGGCGATGACCTTCCACCACGCCGTGTTCGACGGTTGGTCGCAGGCGGTGCTGTACGACCAGTTGGCCACCGCCTACCGGGCAGCCCGGGACGGCACGGCGCCGCTGGACCCACTGCCGGCGACGTACGCCGACTACGCGGTCTGGCGAGCCGCCCGGGACGGCGGCACGGGCCGGACGACCTCGCCTGGTGGACCGCGCACCTGGCCGGCGCGCCGACCATGCTGGAGTTGCCCGCCGACCGGGTACGCCCGGCCGCGCAGACCTACCGCGGCGAGTTCGCCAGCGCCCCGTTTCCGCCGGAACTCGACGCCCGGGTACGCGCACTGGCGGCCCGGCTCGGCGCGACGCCGTCCACCGTCCTGCTGGCCGCCTTCGGTGAGGTGCTGCGCCGACTGCTCGACCGCACGGACCACGTGGTGGGCGTCGTGGTCGCCGATCGCCGGCTGGCCGCCGTCGCGGACCTGGTCGGGTTCTTCGTGGACATCGCACCGGTGCGGCTGCGCCCCGACGGCGAGCGCAGCTTCACCGATCAGGTGCTGGCCTGCCGGCAGGAGTTGCTCGACGTGCTGGCCCATCCGAACGCGCCGCTGGAGCGGATCGTCCAGGAGCTGTCCGTGCCACGGGACCCGGCCCGGCCACCGCTGGTCCAGGTGCTGTTCAACGTGTTCAACTTCGCCGAGCCGGCACTGGACCTGCCGGACCTGGTCGCCGAGCGGGTGCCGGCCGGTCTGCCGGGTTCGCCGTTCGACCTGACCCTCTACCTGGTCGAGCGGCAGGGTGTGCTGGCGCTGGACGCGGTCTACAACCCGGACCTGTTCGCCGCCGCCCGGATCGCCGACCTGCTCGACGGTTACCTGGCGGTGCTCGACTCGCTCACCGACGCGCCCGAGCGGCCGGCGGACTCCGTTCCGGCGCCCGCCGTAGCAGCAGCACGGCGATCAGCAGCTCAGTCATCGTCGTCGGGCTCCTCCGGGCGGAGCACCCGGACCTGCTCGATCCGGTGCCGCTCGACCTCGACCAC
>NZ_JAEVHJ010000619.1:0-1716 GCF_016802855.1 Micromonospora sp. ATA51
CACCGCCGCCAAACACGGCCAGGACGCACTCGACGTGCTCAAACAGCTGTTCACCACCGGCCCGTGGATGCCCGCCGCTCTCTCAAGCTGAATACGTACGATCGAGGAGTTCGAAAAGGATCTGAAGGGAAACCTCTATAAGATCTGGAATCGGATGTCCTCGGGTAGTTACTTCCCGCCTCCGGTGAAGGGTGTGGAAATCCCGAAGTCGCATGGCGGAGGGGTTCGTCTACTCGGGGTGCCTACGGTCGCTGACAGGATCGCGCAGACGGTGGTAGCCGGGCATCTGGAGAAGCGGGTGGAACCTGTGTTCCACCCGGACTCCTTCGGCTACCGGCCCGGAAGGTCGGCTCTGGACGCGGTCGGGGTATGCCGACGGCGGTGCTGGGACAAGGATTGGGTCATCGACCTCGATGTCTCGAAATTCTTCGACAGCGTCCGCTGGGACCTCGTCGTCAAAGCGGTGAAAGCCCACACCGATGCCGCATGGGTAGTTCTGTATGTGAAGCGGTGGCTTGCCGCACCGCTTCAACTATCCGACGGCACCTTGCGGCAGCGAGACCGGGGCGCCCCGCAGGGGTCTGCGGTCTCGCCTGTGCTGGCGAATTTGTTCCTGCACTATGCGTTCGACCAGTGGCTCGCCCGCAATTTTCGGGACGTCCAGTTCGAACGCTACGCCGATGACGCAGTTATCCACTGCGGATCCGAGCGTCGAGCCCGTGAAGTCCTGCGGGCGGTCGGCGACAGGATGGAGGAGGTCGGGCTGCAACTGCACCCGGCCAAGACCCGGGTCGTGTACTGCGGAAGAGACCGACGCCGCGACGATGTCGTGGCGACGTCGTTCACGTTCCTCGGCTTCACGTTCCAGCGCCGCGCAGCACGGGACAGGAACGGTAAGATTTTCACCTCGTTCCTGCCTGCGGTCAGCAAGGACGCCCTCAAGAAGATGAGTGCGGAAGTCCGCTCCTGGCGGCTCCATATGCACATCGGCTACACCTTCACCGAGTTCGCACGTTGGATCAATCCGATCGTGCGGGGCTGGATGCAGTACTACGGGGCGTTTTACAGAACCGAACTGTATCCCCTCCTGCGGCGCATCAACTACTACCTGATGCGCTGGGTCCGGAAGAAGTTCCGGCGGCTGAAGACCTTCAACAAGTTCCATCGGCGGTGGAAGCAGATCACCAAGGCGTATCCGCTTTTCTTCGTCCACTGGAAATGGGTCCACTCGATTTGGTGACCAGGATGATAGGAGCCCGGTGACGGGAGACTGTCACGCCGGGATCTGTGGGAGCCCGGGGGTGAGATTCCCCCGGGCGACCCGACCACACGCGCTCTTGGCCGAGATCTCCGAGAGCGCGGACACCGACACCAAGCCCAGCAAGTCCTGACCGACGCCCACGCGTCTCTGCTGGCCGCCCGGACGTCGACCCGCGCAGCTGCCCGTCTGACGGGTATGGCCCGCAGCACCGCCCACCGACGCGCCCGCACCCGGGTGACGTGTGCACCCGCGCCGCGGCCAGCGCCGGTCAACCGACTCAGCGACGCCGAACGCGCCCGCATCCTGGCCGTGCTCGACAGCGACCGGTTCGTCGACACCACCGTGACCGAGACGTTCGCGACGCTGCTCGACGAAGGCGTCTACCTGGCCTCGATCTCCACCCTCTACCGCATCCTGCGCGCCGACAACCAGGTCGTCGACCGGCGCCGCCAGGC
>NZ_JAEVHJ010000620.1:0-1703 GCF_016802855.1 Micromonospora sp. ATA51
TCGGGGTCGGCCGCCAGCACCGTGCACTCCCACTCGCGCAGGGTGGGATCGGCGAGGTCGAGTCGGTGGGTACGGCCGTGGTGTGTGACGCCCATGACAGGCGACGTTACCCGTTGAGGAACCCGGAGATCCGCTCCCGCAGGTCGGCGCGTTCCGACCAGAGCACGCCGGGGCGGTCGTAGACGTGCAGGGTGGCGTTCGGCAGCGCGGCGGCCAGTTCCTCGGCGACCGGCACCGGATGCAGGTCGTCGCCCGCACAGCCGATCACCAGCGCCGGGGCGGTGACCTGGGCGAGCACGGCCGCGTCTCGCAGCGGCGCCTGCTCGGGCATGCTGGCCAGCCCGGGGGCGAGCCCGTCCCGGAGCAGCTGGTCCAGCCGCTGCCGCAGGTACGCCCACCCGGCCGGGGTGTTCCGCACGGCGGGCGGCAGCTCCGTCGAGACGACCTCGGCCAGGGCGGAGGCGTCCCCGCTCTCCACCGCGTCGAGCAGGTCGGTCAGGCGGGCCCGGGCCACCTCGCCGCGCGGCTGGTCCAGCACGGCGGGCAGGAAGAAGACCAGCTTCTCGAAGCGTTCCGGGCTCTCCACCAGCAGCCGGCAGAGCGCGCCGGCGCCCAGGCTGGCGCCGAAGGCCCGGGTGGCGCCGCCGAGGTCGGCGACGCCCGCAGGTCGCGGGCCAGGTCCAGATAGGTCCACCGGCCGGGCGGCGAGTCGGAGCGGCCGTGCCCGCGGAACTGGAAGAAGACCTTGCGGCCGGTGACCGCGCTGCCGAAGGGGCGGGTGGTGGCGATGCCGTTGCCCAGCCCGTGCGCGAACACCGTGACCGGGTCACCGGTGCCGGTGACCAGCCGCTCCAGCCGCACCCCGTGCGGGGTGGTGACCAGCTCGGTCTCCGGCTCCGGCAGCGCGGGACGGCCGGTGCGGGGCCCGCCCGGGCCGGGCCCCCAGGTGCGGGGACCGCCGTCCGGCGGCGGGGGCCAGCGGAAACCCCTCACCAGAAGCCTTTGCCGTCGTGCAGGTCGCGCAGCCCGACCCGGACGTCGAGCAGGTAGATCAGACCGGCCGCGATGCCGATCAGGGTGAAGATGCTCAGGACGCCGCCCCCGACGCCGAGCAGGGTCAGCACCAGGCAGACCGCGAGGATGGCGATCCAGCCGCCCTTGGGCAGGGTGCCGATCGCGGCGAACGCGTCGGAGCGCTGGGTGATGGCGTGCACCAGGGCCACGCCCTCGATGACCAGGGCGAAGACGAGCAGGATCAGCTCGATCACATAGCGGACTTCGTACGCGAAGATCGGCGCGGCGTTTGCCATGTCGGCAAGCTTATGCCGACGGCCCCGGAAACGTCCCGCAGGACGCTTCCGGGGCGTCGATCCAGGCTCGACTACTCGGCGGCCGGACGGGTCCGCTTGGTGGCCTTCGGCAGCTTCGCCGACGGGGTGGCGGCCGGCTTGGCGGTCGCGGCCTTCGTGGCGGTGGCCTTGGTGGCCCGGGTCCGCGGGGTCTTGGCGGCGGCCGGCTTGGCCTCGACGACCTCGGCAACGTCGGCCGGGGTCGGCGCCTCGACCGGGGCGGCCGGAGTGGTGGTCGCGACCGGCGCGGCCTCCGTCGCCTCGATGTCCGCGTTCACCGTGTCGGCGGCCTCCAGCACGCCGGCGCCGACGACCCGCTCGCCGCGGGCGACCAGCTCGGCGTACGCGGCCAGG
>NZ_JAEVHJ010000621.1:0-1700 GCF_016802855.1 Micromonospora sp. ATA51
CGAAGCTCGCCCTCCTGCAGGCCGAGCATACGGCGGTGTGCGCCCGGATCCGGCATCTCAACAAGGCTCTTGCCTGGTCGGCGGCGCGGTGGCTCGTCGACCAGGCGACCGCGGCCGGCGCCACCGTCATCTACGTCGAGGACCTCGCCACGCTCGAGGCCGGTGGCCGGTCACGCAGCCTCAACCGGCGACTCTCCGGTGCGGTACGCGGCACCGTGTTCACCGCCATCGCCCACCTCGCCGCGAAAGTAGATATCGCAGTCGTCACTGTCCCGGCGCGTGGCACCTCGTCCGGCTGTCCCCGCTGCGGCGGTCCGGTCAAGCATGTCAAAACACCACAGCGGATGGTGGCCGGGTACCGGTGGGCGACCTGCTCGTGCGGCCTGTCGATGGACCGTGACCACGCCGCGGCGCAACGGATCGCCGCCCGGGGCCTAGCCAACCAGGCCAACACCCGCCGCGGCCGTAACGGCAACGCCGCGATCCGGACCGCCACCGACACACCGACCCGCCACCAGACACGTCGACCAACCCGCACCGCCACGATCCCGCCGGCGCGGGATCGACGCAAAACCGCACCCACCCCGAAGCAGACCCGACCTGCAACGGTCAAGACCTCACGCCTGCTGCCCTTGCGACGGCAGGTTCCCGCCCCGGCAGACTCCCCATCGCGATCTGCCGGTCAGCGTCCGGCGGGACGGACACCCCAGGAGACCAACCCGAAAGGGCCGGTCAGCCAGGTGCCGCACACGGCTCCCACCACCACCCCGCGACACCCTCACCAGGTCCGCGGGGCAACCCTCGGCCGCGGCTTCCACCGCCACGTACACGCCACCCCGATCACCGACCGGAGCGGTAGTGCCGGCCGGATGTCCGGCTTGCCGAGAATCGCATAGGGAACCAGAGACGCTCTCGACCCGTCCGGACCACCGGTCGCCCAAAGCCCTACCCCCGATCGGCCGGACCATGCCCGGTCAGGGCCGGGTGGGCGAGCAGATGCCCGAGCAGGTCGGCCAGCACGGCCAGGCCGTCCCGGCTGAGCACCGACTCCGGGTGGAACTGCACCCCGGCGAAACCCGGCCCGCGCAGCGCGTGCACCGCCCCGTCGGCCGGGTCCCGGGACAGCTCCACCGGCCCGTACGCGGTGGCCACCCGGTCGGCGTCGGCGCATGCCGTGAACGTGGAGTAGAAGCCCACCCGGCGGGTCGCCCCGAAGACCGCCACGTCCCGCTGCAACCCCTGATACGGGGCTTCCCGCCGGTGCAGCGGCAGCCCGAGCAGCCCGGAGAGCAGCTGATGCCCGAGGCAGACCGCCAGCGTCGGTCGGCCGGCCTCCAGCAGGCCCGCCAGCAGCGCCCGCATCGTCGCCATCTTCGGCGCGGTGAGATCGCCCGGGTCGCCCGGCCCGGGGCCGACCACCACCAGGTCGTACCCGTCCACCGGGGCGGGTTCCCGCCAGTCGCGGCGGTCCACCCGCAGGCCGAGCGCGCTGAGCTGGTGGGCGAGCATGCCGGTGAAGGTGTCCTCACCGTCCACGATCAACGCGCCCAGGCCGGTGAGCCCGGGCAGCGCGGACGCGCCGGGCGTGCGCTGGTCGAGCCAGCAGCCCGGAGAGCAGCTGATGCCCGAGGCAGACCGCCAGCGTCGGTCGGCCGGCCTCCAGCAGGCCCGCCAGCAGCGCCCGCATCGTCGCCATCTTC
>NZ_JAEVHJ010000622.1:0-1697 GCF_016802855.1 Micromonospora sp. ATA51
ACCCGGGGATCAGCCTGCCCTCAGCTTCTACCGTTCACTGCGATGACCGGCGGCAGGCACTTCCTCCTGCACGGCAACATCAGCGCCTCGTGGCGCACGCGATTTCTCGTCCATGCACAAGACCACCGCCTTGTCCGGCGGGTTCAGGTACAAGCCCACGACGTCAACGAGTTTCTCCTCGAACCGCTTGTCGTTCGACAGCTTGAACGTCTCCACCAGGTGCGGCTTGAGCCCCCGCGCGTCCCACACCCGCTGCACGGTGGCCTTCGACACGCCGACCTTGGCCGCCATCGACCGGCACGACCAATGCGTGGCTCCCTCGGGCCGCGAATGCAGCGTCAGTTCCACGATCTGGTCGATCACGGCTTGCGGGATCGACGGCTTGCGGCCCCGACCCGCCGCCACCTTGCCCAGGTCGGCGAGCCCACGCTCGGCGAACTCCGCCCGCCACGCCCGCACCGTCATCCGGGTCACCCCGGCCAGCACGGCGATGTCGGTGTTCGACACCCCGTCGGCCGCGTGCAGCAGCACCTGCGCCCGCTGGACCAGACGGTGCTCCGCGGTCCGCGACTTCGCCAGGGACTCCAGCAGTTCACGCTGGCCTGGATCGAGCACCAACGGTGCAGCGGTACGACTCACGACCAGCATCGTACCAACTGGCTACCTATTTCTGAGACAGAACACTAGCGCTCGGTGCGGGCCATAGAACCTGGTCAAGGAACTCCTCTACCGCCGTAGCCATCTCGCCCAGCACCGCCGCCGACATGGCAAGCGGTCCCGGCCGCGGAGTCGGTGATCGCCACCCTCTACTTCAAGTACATGCGGCGACAACTCCCGGGCGAGGCCGGGACGCCAGCTGCTGTCGCCCGTACCGCCGATGAGAAGGCAGGGCGCGCTGGCCCGGCGAAGGCCGTCGACCACCTCCGGGCTGTGCAGCAACGGCGGTTCGCCCCCGAGCTTGGCACCGGGGACCAACCGTCGTTGATGGGGCGTGCGCCGGGCGGCACGGCGGAGAGGCGGCCGACCACGCTGGCTCCGCGTAGTCTCCGTGCCATGCTCCGGATCCTCACGTGCGCTCGCACAGCCTGGCATGCGCCAGCACGCAGCGCTCGAGGATCCTTGTGATGGCCGCCCCATCTCCGTCATCATCCGATCCGCAGTGGACGGGATCGTTGCCCGAGGCGCCACGGTTGCCGCCAGAGCCGCTGGCACGCCCGGCGCCAATCCGGCGCGGGCGGGTCAGCGCCGGTATCGGCATCGCGGTTGTCGGCCACCTACCCGCAAGCGGCCTGTGGCTCGTTTCCTGCTACACGTTCATCTACCACGCAACTCCCGACTCATTGTTCATGGTGGATTGTCTCGTAATCCTTTTTCAACTGGCGCTGTTCGCCGGCTGTGTCCTGGCGGGCGGTTGGCTGGTCTTGCGTGGTGACCGCGGCGTCGGCCTGGGCCCGCTCATCGGTTGGGCCGTGGGCGCCATCGCGCTCGTGGTGGGCACAATCTTGATCTCTTACTCGGTGCCGGCCGATACGGCCGCGGCAGGCACCAACACGGTCTACTCCCACAGCCTCGTCGTTCCCTCCACGCCATAGGCGACGCAGTCGGGTAGCCCCGGCGCATTGCTGCGCCGGGGCCCCCTCAGAACCGTGCGTGCAACTCGTCGCGGCACACGGCTCAAGCAAGCCGCTCGGGCGATT
>NZ_JAEVHJ010000623.1:0-1693 GCF_016802855.1 Micromonospora sp. ATA51
CCGCACCTACGGTTGCCAGGATGAACCCACCACCAGCGGCCCGACCAGCCCCAGCCCAACCACCCACCTCGGCGGTCCGAGGCGGAGCCTCACTGGTGCGGTGTCCACTAACGTTCACCGGGTTTGCGGTGGGTGTTGTGGATCCTCGCCTTGGGGGCGAGCGACTCCCCACCGGGTGGTGGGGCGGGCCTCCGCGGGCCAACGGATCCTCGCGCCGCCCGTGGTGGGCGGCGGGGGTCACGTCGGGACGCCGGCACCGGGTAGGTGCCGGCCGGCTCGACGGTGCTCGACCACCTGCGGCAGCACGACGGCTGTCGGGGTGGTGGTTCCGCCGCCCGGGGTGCGGGTGGCGATGATGGCGGCCGCGACGAGGTCGCGGTGCCCGGAGAAGCGGCAGTGCGGGCAGGACAACGTCCGGCCGCGGGGTTTCGGCACCCGGCGGTGGCAGGCGGGGCAGGTGGACGACGTGCCGCGTTCGTCGACCAGGTGGACGGTGATGCCGGCCAGGGTGGCCTTGTCGGTGAGGACCTGCAGGAGCCGTCCGATCTGCCACTGCCGTAGCCGCAGGTTGTGCCGCCGCCCCGCCGGCAGGTCCAACACCCCGCGAGGATCACCCACGTGCAACACACCCACCCGCTGCGCCACCGCCCAGGACACGACGCTACGGGCGGCCTCGTGCTGGGCCTGGCGGACCCGGCGTCGATGCCGGCCCTCCACCAGGCGTGCCCGACGCCGGTACTTGCGCCACCGCCGCGACCCCCGCGCACCCGGCTTCGGCGCTCGACGGGCCACGGCGCGGTGGCGGGCCTTGGTGTCGGCGAGGTGCATGCGGTGTTCGGCGCGTATCGCCCGCCCCGACACCAACAACCCCTCCCCGTCGGGGCCGGCCACGGCGTAGGGGTGGATGATTCCCACATCCACCCCGGCCACCCTGGCCGGGTCCGGTTCCTGGCCGGGCGGGTAGACCGTCACCGGCACCTCGGCGGTGACGTCGAGGAACAGGCGGCTGCCTTCGCAGAGCAGGGTGATCGAGCGGACCTGCCCGACTGGATACGGCACCTCCCGCGCCAGACGCACCCACAGAGGCGCAGTGCCCCGGGCGGTCGGGAGCCGGACCCGGCGGCGTCGAGGGTGAACGTACCGTGATACCAGCGCACCGGTACCAACCCCCGCCGGCGGCGCGGGAAACGGGCCGACAGGTCACCGGCCTGGCGGCGTTTCGCCGCCGCGAACCACGCATCGGAGAACCGGCGCAACACCGACCGGGCACCTGTGGTGTCCAGTTCGGCGAACGTGCCCGGCCCGGACGCCGCCAACTCCCGGCACAACTCCTGATAACCGGACAGGGGTACGTCCCGGCGGCGGCGCCGCCACGCGTTGACCTCCAGCACACACGCCCACACGTCACCGGCGCAGCGCAGCAGCCCGAAACACCGCCGCCGCTGCCCTGGCGTCACCCGCAACGCGACGCGCGCGGTGCGGTGCACGACCCGGGGAGCGGCGGGATCCCGACGGCGAGGCACGAACCGAAGACAACATCATCCCTACGACATTTCCCCAACCCCGACCAACCCGGCCAACGTTAGTGGACACGGCACCAGTGAGGCTCCGCCTCGGACCGCCGAGGTGGGTGGTTGGGCTGGGGCTGGTCGGGCCGCTGGTGGTGGGTTCATCCTGGCAACCGTAGGTGCGG
>NZ_JAEVHJ010000624.1:0-1688 GCF_016802855.1 Micromonospora sp. ATA51
GCCCACCACCCCGGCCCACGCGCCCGCGGTGATCATGAGTTGCTGTCACGACACGGTGTCGCCGGCAACTTATGATCAACCGGCCGGGACGCGGGCCGGGACGCGGGCCGACGCGGGCCGGGGTGGGTCAGAAGCCGAGGGCTTGGGCGCGGCGCTTGACCTCGCGGGCCAGGTCGCCGCCGAGGGCGACGGCCGGGGTGCCCGGGAGGCTGGGGTCCTCCTCGTAGAGCCAGCGCAGCGCCGCCTCGTCGTCGTAGCCGGCGTCGGCGAGCAGGTTGAGCACGCCGGGCAGGTGCTTGAGCACGGTGCGGTTGGCCACCAGGTCGGCGGGGATCCGGCGGACCCCGTCGCGGCGCACCGTGAGCAGCTCGCGGTCCCGGATCATCTGGTGGACCTTGCTGATCGACAGGTCGAGCCGTTCGGCGACGTCCGGCAGGGTCAGCCAGGCGGCCGGGTCGGTCGGTCCGGGCAGGTCCGCGCCGGTGGCGGCCTGGTCGGCGGGTACGGAATCGGTCACCCGACCACCCTGCCACGTGCCCGGTACGGACCGGGCAACGGCACCCCCGTCGACGCGGCGGCCAGGCGTCCGGCGGGCGGGGCGAGCGCGGCGGGACAGGGCAGGTCGGAACCCGGCTGTAGCATCCTGTTCAACCTTCACCCTCCCGACACATAGACTGCCTGCCGATGGACACACAGGTCGCCGACACGTTGCTGGGCTCGCTGATCGACGGGCGCTACCGCATTCGCGGTCGCGTGGCCCGTGGTGGCATGGCGACCGTGTACACCGCCACCGACGAGCGCCTCGAGCGCACCGTGGCGGTCAAGATCATTCATCCGACCCAGGCCCCCGAGGCGCGGGCCCGGATGGCGGGCTTCGTGGCACGGTTCACCGACGAGGCGAAGACCATCGCCCGGTTGACCCACCCGAACGTGGTCGCGGTCTACGACCAGGGCACCCACGGCGGCCTCCCCTACCTGGTCATGGAGTACGTCCGCGGGCGCACCCTGCGCGACGTCCTCGCCGAGCGGCGCCGGCTCAACCCGGACGAGGCGCTCGCGATCGCCGAGCAGATGCTCGCCGCGATCGCCGCCGCCCACCGGGCCGGCCTGGTGCACCGCGACGTCAAGCCGGAGAACGTCCTGGTCGCGGAGGCGCCCACCGGCGGCCGGCCAACCTGGTGGACAGCGTCGTCAAGGTGGCCGACTTCGGGCTGGCCCGGGCGGTCGAGGCGAGCGCCGAGGAGGACAACGGCAACCAGCTGATGGCCACCGTGGCGTACGTCGCCCCGGAGCTGGTCACCGAGGGTCGGGCGGACACCCGCACCGACGTCTACTCGGCCGGGATCGTGCTGTTCGAGATGCTCACCGGCCGGGTCCCGTACGACGGCGACCGGCCGGTGGACGTGGCCTGGCAGCACGTCGACCGGGACGTGCCAACCCCCTCGACGCTGGTACCCGGGCTGCCCCGGCGCTCGACGACCTGGTCGCCCGGGCCACTCGGCGCGATCCGGGGGCGCGCCCGGCCGACGCCGGCGCGCTGCTGGCCGAGGTGCAGGTGGCCCGGGACGACCTGGGCAACGCGAACTCGCACACCACCGTGCTGCGGCAGCTCGGCGACGGCACCACACCGATGTCCCAGCCGACCATGGCGGTGGCCGCCGTCCGCCCCGCGGAGCGGCCCGCCTGGG
>NZ_JAEVHJ010000625.1:0-1683 GCF_016802855.1 Micromonospora sp. ATA51
GCGACTGCGGGCCCCGGCCGTGCAGGTTGACCGCCACCTCGGGCGGCGGCGCCGGCCGGGCCGGTGGGCCCAGCCCGTCGGTGGGCAGCACCCGGTCGATCCCGCCGACCAGGTCGGCGAGCGGCGCCAGCCAGGCCGGGGCGGCCAGCACCAGCTCCCGGTCGGGGAATCCGGCCCGCAGCCCGCGCAGCGCCGGGACGGCGGCCGCCAGGTCGCCGACCCCGAGCGCCCGGAGCACCAGGATCACGGGTACGACGACTCCTGCTCGGCGCAGACCACCATCTCCCGTACCGCGCATCCGGGCGGTTGGGAGAGCGCGAACATGACCGCGGCGGCGGTGTCGGCCGGCTCGTTGAGCGCGGCGTCCGGGCCGGGCCGGTACTGCGCGTCCCGCTCGTCGAAGAACGCCGTGCGCATGCCGCCGGGGATCAGCAGGGTGACTCCGACCGACCCGGCGAGTTCCGCCGCCAGGGCCCGGGTGAAGCCCACCACCCCGAACTTCGCGGCACAGTACGCGGTCGCGTCGCTGACCGCCTTCACCCCCAGGGTGGAGGCGACGGTGACGATGCTGCCGCGGGAGGCCTCCAGGAACGGCAGCGCGGCGCGGATCACCGCCGCGGTGGCGAGCAGGTCCACCGCCACGATCCGTTCCCAGGTCTCGCCGGGCACGTCGGCCAGCTTGCCCGGGACGTCCATGCCGGCCGCGGTGACCACGGCGTCCAAGCCGCCGGAGCGCTCGGCCAGCTCGCGGGTCGCCGCCTCGGCGGCCCGGGTGTCGGCCAGGTCGCACTCGACCCAGGGCACCCCGTCCCCGGGCCGCTGCCGGTCCAGCACCAGGGGCCGACCGCCGGCCCGGGCGACCGCGGTGACCACGGCGGCGCCGAGACCGCTGGCGCCGCCGGTGACCAGGACGGTGGGGCCCGCCCCGGGGGAACTGCCGCTCATCGTGCTCCCTCCGCCGTCGACCGGACGGCCGTCCCGTCGGGCCGGGCCACGGTCGACCCGCCGGGTGTCCCTCGGCGACCGGCGCGGGCCGCGGCGATCATGTCGGTGGTGGACCGGCCGTCCAGGTACGGCACCACCACGGTCTGCCCACCCCAGCGCCGCAGGATCTCCGCCTCCGGCAGGCTCTCCTCGCCACCGCCGGTCGCGTAGTCGCCGCCCTTCACCCAGACGTCCGGGCGGAGCCAGGACAGGGCCGCGTGCGGGGTCGGTTCGTCGAAGATCAGCACGGCGTCGACACAGCTCAACGCGGCGAGCAGCCGGCTGCGGTCGCCCTGCGGCACCACCGGACGGTCGGGCCCCTTCAGGCCGGCGACACTGCGGTCGGAGTTGAGGCAGACCACCAGGCAGTCACCGAGCTGGCGGGCCGCCTCGAGGGTGGCCACGTGCCCGGCGTGGAGCAGGTCGAAGCAGCCCCCGGTGGCCACCACCGTGCCGCCGGCCGCGCGTACCTCGGCGATCACCGCGCCGGCCGCGGCCGGACCGATCCGGTCCCCGCCGCCGCCCGCCACGGCCCGACCGGCGTCGAGCTGGCGGAGCATGTTGACGCGCCAACCACTACGTCCGGTCAGCCCGACCGGAGAGGGTCGCTAGCAAGGTAGGACGACCGACATGAGCACACGATGAAGTCCCTGAAATGACCAGGCTTCAAGTGCAGGAGTGAGGTCGCTGCGGGTGCTG
>NZ_JAEVHJ010000626.1:0-1668 GCF_016802855.1 Micromonospora sp. ATA51
CCACGGCGCCACATCGGCCTTCGCGTGATTCCACGCTCTACGCAGCGCCGGCAGCGACCAGCCGATCATGGGGGTGAGCTGCCCGTCGGGGATGCCGTAGGAACGCTCAGCGGCCCGCTGATCCATCACCACCCTGACCCGGGCCAGCGCCCAGTTGTGCGCCACCCGCGCCGCACCAGCATGAGCCAGCACCACCCGCTCCTGTCGGGGCGTCAGGTCCAACGCGAACCGGTACGCCTGCACGACACCCAACCGCTCCTGGTGTGCCACGCCGAGCACGATAACCACGCGGTAGGACATTCACCTGCAACCACCATCGCCCCGCCCCCCACGACAGCGCGCCGCCGACCACCGGATCCCCCTCACGATGCACCACCCACACCGCACGCCACTCCTCCAAGGTCACCAACACCCACCAACACCTACTCAACCGGGAACAGTCGACTGCCCCCGTACGGCACCTTTGCCGGCAGGGTCAGCCCGCGAGCAGCCGGCGCAGCCGGGCCGGCGGGTGACCGACCTGGTCGCGTACCACCCGGGTCAGGTGGGCCTGGTCGGCGAAGCCGTACTCACTGGCCAGCGCGCCGAGCGGACGCCCGTCCGGCTCGGCGAGGGTGTCCAGCACCGCCCGGACCCGCAGCCGGTTCCGGTACGCGGTCAGGCTGCTCCCGGTCATCCGCTGGAACACCCGGCTGAGGTGGTGCGGCGAGGTGCCCACCTCCCGGGCCACCTCCTCCAGGCCGAGGGTGAAGTCCGAGGTGGCCAGCACCTCACGGGCCCGGTCGGCGAGCCGCCGGTGCGCGGCCAGCGTCGCCGGCCGTCGCCGGACCGCCCGCTCGATCTCGGCGCCCGCCTCCTCCCCGGCCAGCGCGCTGTGCTGGAGCAGCCGGCCCAGGAACCGGTGCAGCCGCTCGGCCATCTCGAACCGGTCCAGCCCGCGCCGGCACTCGGCCACCAGCAGCCGGTGCGCCAGGTCCAGGGAGGCGTCCGAGGTGCCCGCCCAGCCGGGCCGGTCCAGCCAGCCGACGGCGTCCGGCCGGTCCGCCAGCACCTCCCGGTCGATCTCCAAGCAGGTGTACGAGTCGCCGCAGCCGTACGGGTGGGAGACCGCCATCTCGTCCCCGGGGCGGGTGATCAGCACCGAGGTGGCGTCGGAGACACCGGGCCGGCCGTTGAGGCGGCGCTGGTAGGCGCCCGAGCGACCCAGGATGATCTTGTAGCGGTCCTCGGCGGCGGGCTCCGTCCAGCCGTGGTGTTCCACGATGCAGTGCACCTGGTAGATCAGCATCCCGTCCGGGTGCCCCAGCACCCGCCACCGGGCCGGCGTGGTCTTGCGGCGTGGATCACTGCCGGTTCCCTCCGCAGGCATTCGGTCTCCCTCAGGTGTTCCTCGACGGCGTGGCGGCCGATCGTCCCCCCGGAGAGATAGTGTCGATTCGCAAACCCCCCGTCCAGACCGGGCGCGGGGTGATCGTCGTGTGCCATCCGCGGGAAGTGATCACTGATGCTCACCGGACTGTTCGCCGCCGCCCTGGCCGACCCGGGCCTGGCCCGGGCCCGTGACCTGGCGCGCTCCGGTGCCGCCCAGGTCGACGGCCTGGACCTCACCGCCCCGGCCGCGCTGCGCCCGTTCGCGGTCGCCGCGGTCGCCGCGGACGAGCCCGCGGG
>NZ_JAEVHJ010000627.1:0-1667 GCF_016802855.1 Micromonospora sp. ATA51
ATCCCGGCGCAGCAGCGGCAGCACCGCGACCGCGAGCGCCACCTGCGCCACGGCCAGCAGGGCGAAGAACCAGCCGGCCACCCGACGCTGGGCGCCGGCCTCCCGGTCGGCGTCCGCCGGTTGATCGATGGCGGCCCGCAGGTCCGCCGGTCGGCCGCCGACCGAGACGGCGGGACGGCCGAGGAAGAGCCGTTCCGGCATGGGCCGGCCCAGCGTCGCCAGGGCGGTCGGTGCCAGGTCCACGAGCTGGAGATAGCCCTCCCGGGCGGTGCTCGGGGAGGTCAGCCAACCCCTCTCCCAGCCCGGGCCGTCGGCAACCGCGACGTGCAGCCGGGACAGCTGGTCGGTGTCGGAGACGCCGGCGACGACCACCAGCGAGCGGGGCGGGCGGGCGGCGAGCACCCGGGCCAGTTGGGCGTCCGCCTGCCGGGCCTGCGCCGCCCGGGACGCCCGGTTCTCGCCGTCGACGCTGCCCAGGTCGACGATGCTCAACACGCAGGAGCCCAGCAGCTTGGCCGGGTCGGCGGGAAGGACCGGCGCGTAGCGGTCGACCCGGCCGAACGGGCGGGCGGCGGCCACCGCCGCACCCGGCCCGACCGCCACCGAGCAGCGAACGGACTCGGCCAGCGCGCCCGGCGTCGCACCCCAGGACAGCCGGTCCTGGTTGTACCGGACGACGCTCTCCTCGTCCGGCAGGTTGGCGCCGATGCCGTCCGGCTGCTCCACCGTCACCGCCGCCGGCGGGCAGCCACCCTGTTGGCGGCTGCCGTTCCAGGCGGCGAAGTTGCCCGCGCCGAGAGTGAGCCAGCCGTCGACCGGGCAGGTCGGCCGGTGCGCGGAGCGTACCGACAGGGAGCCGATCGACCCCTGTTCGGCCATCCGCCACAGCGTCGGGGTGGTCTGCGGGTCCACGTCGTCCCAGCGCAGCCCGGCCACCCCGGCCAGCACCACGAAGTCGGCGCCGCGCCCGGGCGGGCCGGTGTCCGGCCGGGCGGCCAGCGCGGTGATGCCGAGCGCCACCACGACCAGGGTCAGCAGGACCGGGGTCAGTCTGCGCAGCATCAGCGGCTGCCCGTCGACGGATCGGCCCCGGCCGGCGCCAGCTCGGCGTACAGGTCGGCCAAGCCGGCGACCGTGTCCGCCTCGGTCGGCCAGGTCGCGGCCCGGGCGGCGCCCCGGCGGCCCAGGTCCGCCCGACGGGCGTCGTCGTCCAGCAGCTCCCGCACCGCCGCGTCGACCGCGTCGACGTCGCCGGGCGGGACCAGCACCGCGGCGTCGCCGACCAACTCCGGCAGGCCACCCACGGCGGTCGCCACCAGGGGTACGCCGGCGTGCAGCGCCTCCTGGGCGAAGAGCTGGCGGGCCTCCCAGTCGCTGGTGACCACGGCCAGGTCGGCGCCGGCGAGCAGGTCGGCCACGTCGGTGCGGTGCCCGAGCAGGGTCACCGGCACCCGGGCGGTCGAGATCCGGGCGGCGAGCTGGAGGTACGCGGGGCCGCTGCCGGCGATCACCACCGCCGGCGCCGGGGTCCGGGTACGCCACCGGGCGGCGGCGTCGATCAGCACGTCGTACCGCTTCTGGGGGTGCAGCCGGCCCACCGAGGAGGATCAGCGGACGGTCGGCGGCGACGCCGAACTCGGCGCGGACGGCGGCCCGGCGACGCCGCG
>NZ_JAEVHJ010000628.1:0-1649 GCF_016802855.1 Micromonospora sp. ATA51
CCCGCTCCGTACCGGGCCTGCCCGGCGCCGCCGCGCCCGGCGGCTTCGGCACGACACCGGGCACGACACCCGGCGCGGCGACCGCCAACCCGGGCGACGGCCCGCTCATCGCCCAGATCAACGCGGTGGACGCGCTGGTCGGCCAGCTCGGCGACGACCTGCTCAAGGTCAAGGGCGAGCGGGACGAGGCGCGGGCCCAGCTCGCCCTCGCCGCCACCGAGCTCCAGCGGGCCCACGAGGCGCTCCTGCGCGCCCAGGAGAGCGCCAAGGCCGCCGCCGCCGACGCGGTCAAGGCCGCCGCCGCGCTGCCCCCCGGCGAGTTCGGCGCCGACCTGCGCGACTTCAGCACGCTCCAGCGGATCACCCGCGGTGACAAGGCCGAGGGCGCGACGACCGCGGTGGCCGGCGAGGTGGCGCGGGCGAACGCCGCCGAGCAGATCGCCCGGGAGGCGCACGCCGCCGCCGAGGCCCGCGTCCAGGACCGCAACGCCGCGTACGCGACGGCTGAGGCGGCCCTGCACCGGCAGGAAGCCACGCTGCTCAAGCTGCGCAAGGACAACGCCGCGCGGCTGATCGAGATCGAGAAGCGCGAGGACGCCGCCGAGCAGCGCATCGGCACGTCGTACGTGAACAGCCAGAGCGTGAGCGGGCTGGTCGCCGACCCGCGGGCGCTGGCCGCCGTGCGGTACGCCCTGGCCCAGCTCGGCGACCCGTACCTCTGGGCGGCCGAGGGGCCGAACCGGTTCGACTGCTCCGGCCTGATGCTCGCCGCGTACCAGTCGGCCGGCTACCGCGATCTGCCCCGGGTCTCCCGGGACCAGTACTACGCCACCCGCTCCCGCACGGTGGATCCCGCCGCCCTGCTCCCCGGCGACCTGCTCTTCTTCGCCTCGGGCAGCAGCTGGCAGAGCATCCACCACGTCGCGATGTACATCGGCGGCGGCAAGATGGTCGAGGCGCCGCGAACCGGTGACGTCGTCAAGATCTCGGTCGTCCGGTGGACCCGGCTCTACGCCGCGACCCGGGTCGTCGGCGCGGTGCCCGCCCCGGCGAGCCCGGTGCCACTGCCCACCCGGACGACCACCCCGCCGAAGCCGAGCACGACGCCGAAGCCGACCCCGACGCCCACTCGGACGGCCACCCCGAAGCCGACCCGCACCGCGACGCCGAAGCCCACGACCACGAAGCCGAGCCCCAGCACCAGCCCCTCGACCTCGCCGTCGCCCAGCACGTCCCCGTCGCCGACGCCGAGCCCGTCCACCTCGCCCAGCCCGGAGACGAGCACCGAGCCCGCCCCGACGACGAGCAGCGTCGCCCCGACCGACAGCGCCTCGGAGGCCACCTCGGGCAGCCCGAGCGCCACCAGCTGACCGTAACCGTCCACTCCGGCTGTGCTGCCGGGCCGGAATGTGGCACGGTGAGATCCAGGCACTCCCGGGCCGCCCGTCGCGGTCCGGGTGCGAGCGTGGGCGCGGAGGCGAGCATGGGCGAGCTAGAGGTTCCGGCGGGGACGGTCCATCCGGGACCCGTGCCCGGCTCCACCGATCGGCCGGCCGATCCCGCACCCGCCCGGGCGACGACCGACCCGACGGACGACGAGGGCGCGGCGGGCGCGAGCAGCGGCGCGGCCCGTGGCCGGTCGAGCGCTG
>NZ_JAEVHJ010000629.1:0-1629 GCF_016802855.1 Micromonospora sp. ATA51
TCCAGTAGGTGACCGGGATGATCGGGGTGTAGCTGCCGGCGCCGTACTGGCTGGCGTACTGGGCCTGCAGGTCGTCGATGCCGTGGACGGTGCCGTTGGACGGTCGTCACGGCGCACCTCCCGACCCGGCGGCGGACGCGGTGACCGGGGGCACGGCGAGCGGGGTGCCGGCCGGCACGGTCAGCGGGTCGCTGATCCGGTTGTGCTCGGCGAGCAGCCGCCAGCGCAGCGGCGAGCCGAGCGCGTCGTGGGCGAGCAGGTCGAAGCGCACCCCCGACCAGCCGGGCTCGGCGGCGCCGTCCGCGGCGGCCACCACCGCCGAGCCGGGCGGGACGGTGGGGGTGCTCGCCGCGGCCAACTCCTCCTCGAAGCCCGCCCGGGCCGCCTCGGCGCCCTCCGCCACCCGGACCAGCTTCAGCCGCAGCCAGGACCGGCGCGGGGTACCGGTGAGGGTGAACGCGTCGAAGCGTTCCGCCACGGCCACGATGACGCCGGGCACGTTCCAGGTCTTGCCCCAGACCAGGCGGACCAGGGGCGGCCGCAGCCAGCCGTGCTCGGCGGTCGAGTTCTCCGCCAGCAGCCACAGTGGACGGGTCAGCGTCCGGACGTCCTCGGGGCGTACCTGGGCCTCGACGAAGTCCACGTCGAAGAGCAGGTCCAGGACCAGTTCGGTACGGCCGCCGCCGGTGAAGACCAGCGGGTCGTCGGCGAGGCCGGCCCCGGTGAGCTGACCGTCGGCGCCGCCCCGGGGGCGTACCCCGGCCAGCCGGGTGACCTGCACGGTCTCCGGGTTGAGCAGGCAGTCGACCCGGGTGCCGGACTCGTCCACGAGGAAGGCGACGCGTTCCATCAGCCAGCCGCCTGTTCCCGGTCCAGCCGGCGCCGGTGCGCGGCGTCGCCGGCGGGTGCGGCCGGCGCCCACAGCTCCCGGTCGTCGGGCAGCGCCGGCCACGGATCACGCGGGTGTTCGCCGGCCCGCGGCAAGCCTGTCCCGGCCGGCCATGACGGCCCGGCCGGCGGTACCCCGGGCGGGGCGGATCGGGTCGCCTCGGCCGGCAGCTCGGGCCAGGCACCGGCGGTGGGCGCGGGCGGCGTCCCGGCCGGCCCCGTCCACCGCCAGTTCCACTCCTCACCCGGGCCGCGGGGGCGGACCGACGCGGGTTCCCTCGGGGTCTGGGCGGTGTCGGCGTCGACGGCCGGGCCCGGCGGGTGACTGCCGGAGGAGTGCCGCCCCGCCGGCTCCCCGTCCGGGCGAGGGACGCCCGGATTCCGGTGCGGTTGTTGTCGCTGGAACGACGACGACCGCGCCCGCAGAGCCTGGACGCCGTCGCCCGCCCCGTCCCGCCGTCCCCCGCCGGCGGAAGCCCCGCCGGTCGCCGCTTCGGTCACCCGGCCGCTCGCCGGGTCGTGGTCGTCGCCGGGCGCGCCGGGGTGGTTCGGGTGGCTGTCGTGCGGCGCGTCGCCGATCGGGGCGCCCGGTTGGGAACGTCCCGGCCAGCCGGGGACGACGCCGGGTGGGCCGGGCAACGCCGTGCCGGACCCCGGGTGCGCGGTCCACCCGCTGTCGAGGCCGGGCGCGGTCCACGTGTTGCCGAGGCGGGGAGCGGGTTGCGCGCTACCGGGTCCCGG
>NZ_JAEVHJ010000630.1:0-1618 GCF_016802855.1 Micromonospora sp. ATA51
GTGCTGCAGGCGATCGCGAACGCGATCACCCGCAACAACCCGGAGTGCCACCTGATGGTGGTGCTGGTCGACGAGCGGCCGGAAGAGGTCACCGACATGCAGCGGTCGGTGAAGGGCGAGGTCATCGCGGCCACGTTCGACCGTCCGCCGCAGGACCACACCACGGTGGCGGAGTTGGCGATCGAGCGGGCGAAGCGCCTGGTCGAGCTGGGGCACGACGTCGTCGTGCTGCTCGACTCGGTGACCCGGCTCGGTCGGTCGTACAACCTGGCGGCGCCGGCAAGCGGCCGGATCATGTCGGGTGGTATCGACTCCACCGCGCTCTACCCGCCGAAGCGGTTCCTCGGTGCGGCCCGCAACATCGAGAACGGCGGCTCGCTGACCATCCTCGCCACCGCGCTGGTGGAGACCGGGTCCATGGCGGACACGGTCATCTTCGAGGAGTTCAAGGGCACCGGTAACGCCGAGCTCAAGCTGGACCGGAAGATCGCCGACAAGCGGGTCTTCCCGGCGATCGACATCAACCCCTCCGGCACCCGCAAGGAGGAGGTCCTGCTCGCGCCGGAGGAGCTGGCGATCATCCACAAGCTCCGCAAGGTGCTGCACTCGCTGGACTCGCAGGCGGCGCTCGACCTGCTGCTGGACCGCCTCAAGCAGTCCCGCACCAACATCGAGTTCCTGATGCAGATCGCGAAGTCGACGCCGGGGGAGTGACACCGCCCCGGTAGGACACGAACGAAGGGCACGGCCGTCACGGCCGTGCCCTTCGTCGTACCCGAGGGCCGGCGTGAAGTTTTCCTTCGGTTAAGCCGTCGGGTATTGAAACTTCTATGCAGCGTCGGGTTGACTGTCGTCCATGCGAATCCGCAGACGATCCGCCCGTCTCGTCGGCGTCCTGCTGCTGACGCCGCTGCTCAGCCTTCCCGGACCGGCCCCGGCCGGCCTCGCGGCACCCGCCGGCGACCTCCGCACCGCCGCCGAGGACGCCCCCGCCGCCTCCTCCGCCCCGGCCGGCGGCCTGGAGATCGCGAAGAGCACCCGCCCGGTCGCTCCCGGGCTCGACCTCACCTCCTTCGACCGGTACGACGCCGAGGGCTGGCTGCGCGCCGACGCGCTCACCGCCGACCTCTCCGGCGGCGTCACCGTCGACTACGTCAACTCCGGCACGGTCACCCGGGACGAGCCGCTGCGCGCCGCGGTGGACCGCTCCCGCGCGGTCGCCGCCGTCAACGGCGACTTCTTCGACATCAACAACTCGGGTGCGGCCCAGGGCATCGGCATCCGCTCCGGCGACCTGATCCAGTCGCCGGTCGCCGGGCACCCGAACGCCGCCGCGATCAGCGCCGAGGGGCTGGGTCGGGTCATCCAGGTCGGCTTCGAGGGCACCGCCACGCTGCCGGCCGGACCGGTTCCGCTGACCCCGTTCAACAACATGGTCCAGCCGAACGGCATCGGCGTCTTCACCCCGCTCTGGGGGTCGTACCCCCGGCAGCGGGCGGTGAGCGGCGCGGCCCGGGTGGTCGAGGTCGCGGTGACCGGCGGCCGGGTCGCGGCCGTGGCCACCGCGCCCGGCGAGGGGCCGATCCCGGCCGGGACAACCGTGCTGCTCGGCCGGGAG
>NZ_JAEVHJ010000631.1:0-1617 GCF_016802855.1 Micromonospora sp. ATA51
CCAGGGCGGATTAGCCTGGCCCTGGAACCCTTGGTCATCCGGCGGAAGGGTTTCTCACCCTTCTTTCGCTACTCATGCCTGCATTCTCACTCGTGCCGCGTCCACAGCTGGGTCACCCCGCTGCTTCACCCCCGGCACGACGCTCCCCTACCCATCCACACACCTGCACGGCACATCAAGGCGCCGCGAGGTTGAAATGTGAATGCCACAGCTTCGGCGGTGTGCTTGAGCCCCGCTACATTGTCGGCGCGGGACCACTTGACCAGTGAGCTATTACGCACTCTTTAAAGGGTGGCTGCTTCTAAGCCAACCTCCTGGTTGTCTATGCGACCCCACATCCTTTTCCACTTAGCACACGCTTAGGGGCCTTAGCTGGTGATCTGGGCTGTTTCCCTCTCGACTACGAAGCTTATCCCCCGCAGTCTCACTGCCGCGCTCTCACTTACCGGCATTCGGAGTTTGGCTGATTTCGGTAAGCTTGTGGGCCCCCTAGACCATCCAGTGCTCTACCTCCGGCAAGAAACACGCGACGCTGCACCTAAATGCATTTCGGGGAGAACCAGCTATCACGGAGTTTGATTGGCCTTTCACCCCTAACCACAGGTCATCCCCCAACTTTTCAACGTTGGTGGGTTCGGCCCTCCACGCGGTCTTACCCGCGCTTCAGCCTGCCCATGGCTAGATCACTCCGCTTCGGGTCTAGGACACGCGACTGAATCGCCCTATTCAGACTCGCTTTCGCTACGGCTCCCCCACACGGGTTAACCTCGCCACGTGCCACTAACTCGCAGGCTCATTCTTCAAAAGGCACGCCGTCACCCCGCAAGGCTCCGACGGATTGTAGGCGAACGGTTTCAGGTACTATTTCACTCCCCTCCCGGGGTACTTTTCACCATTCCCTCACGGTACTCGTCCGCTATCGGTCACCAGGAAGTATTTAGGCTTACCAGGTGGTCCTGGCAGATTCACGGCAGATTTCAGGGGTCCGCCGCTACTCGGGAACACCCACAGAAGGTCAGCAACTTTCACCTACCGGACTCTCACCGTCTACGGTCAGCCATTCCAGACTGTTCGACTAGCCACTGACTTGATAACTTCTCACACGAGTGTCAGCTCGTGTAGCAGGGTCCCACAACCCCGACCACGCAACCCCTGACAGGTATCACACGCAGCCGGTTTAGCCTCAATCCGCTTTCGCTCGCCACTACTCACGGAATCACTATTTGTTTTCTCTTCCTACGGGTACTGAGATGTTTCACTTCCCCGCGTTCCCTCCATACACCCTATGTGTTCAGGTGCAGGTGACACCACATGACTGGTGCCGGGTTTCCCCATTCGGACACCCTGGGATCACAGCTTGGTTGACAGCTCCCCCAGGCCTATCGCGGCCTCCCACGTCCTTCATCGGCTCCTGGTGCCAAGGCATCCACCGTTCGCCCTTGACAACTTGACCACAAAGATGCTCGCGTCCACTGTGCAATTCTCAACAAACGACCAACCCACAACCCGATCCGCCCCACACCAAACCCGACATCCGCCGGCGGTATGCGAGGCCAGGCCATGCCTGGCAACCGTCCCCCACCACAGGTGAGGTCATGGTTCCGAAAGAAACAACCA
>NZ_JAEVHJ010000632.1:0-1606 GCF_016802855.1 Micromonospora sp. ATA51
AACCTGGTCCTGGTCTCCACGCTGTTCCTGATCGCGCTGCCGGTCTTCGTGGTCGGCTTCGTGCTCCAGTGGCTGTTCGGCGTGCAGTGGCAGCTCGTCTACCGCGGGTCCACCTCCCCGGTGCACCGCCTCCCGCCCGAGGTGAAGATCGCCGCGATGGTGCTGTTCACCGTCGCCGTGGTCGCCACGCCACGGGAGGCGTACTGGGCGTTCGGCGGGTACGCCCTGCTGGTCGCCGCCGTGGCGGCGCTGGCCCGGGTGGGCCCCCGCTGGCTGCTCGGCCGGGCGCTGATCGAGCTGCCGTTCGTGCTCTTCGCGTTCGCGCTGCCGTTCCTCGGCACGGGGGAGCGGGTCGAGGTGGCCGGGGTGAACCTCTCCGTGGACGGGCTGCTGGGCGGCTGGAACATCCTCGCGAAGGGGACGCTGGGCGTACTGGCGTCGCTCCTGCTGGCCGCGACCACGACGACGCGGGACCTGATCGTCGGCCTGGACCGGCTGCGGTGCCCGCAGGTCCTCACCCAGATCGCCACCTTCATGCTGCGCTACCTGGACGTGCTGGTGGGCGAGGCCCGGCGGATGCGGGTGGCCCGGGTGTCCCGGGGCGACGACCCGCGTTTCCTCTGGCAGTTGCGCGGCTTCGCCGCCGGGATCGGCGCGCTCTTCCTGCGCGCGTTCGAGCGCGGCGAGCGGGTCTACCTGGCCATGGTCTCGCGCGGCTACTCGGGCCGGATGCCGGCGGTCTGGCAGGGCGCCGGCGCCGCCACCGCCGGCCAGTGGGCGGCCGCCGCGACAGTGCCGCTGGCGGCCGTCGCCATCGCCGCGGCCGCGGTCGTGCTGACATGATCGGGTACGTGCAGACGGCTCCCTCCCTGGACGTGCGCGGCGTCCGGTACGCCTATCCGGACGGTCACGTCGCCCTGCACGGGGTGGACCTGACCGTGCCGCGCGGGGACCGGGTGGCGCTGCTCGGGCCGAACGGCGCGGGCAAGACCACCCTGGTGCTGCACCTCAACGGCATCCTCACCGCGACCGAGGGGACGGTCGCCGTTGGTGGGCTGACGGTCAGCCGGGACCGGGACACCCTGGCGGAGATCCGCCGCCGGGTGGGCATCGTCTTCCAGGACCCGGACGACCAGCTCTTCCTGCCCACGGTCGCCGAGGACGTCGCGTTCGGCCCGGCCAACCTGGGGCTGCGCGGCGCGGAACTGGCCGCGCGGGTCGACGAGGCGCTCGCCGCGGTGGGGATGAGCGAGCACCGGGACCGGGCGCCGCACCATCTGTCGTTCGGTCAGCGCCGCCGGGTGGCGGTGGCCACCGTGCTCGCGATGCGCCCGGAGATCCTGGTCCTCGACGAGCCGTCGTCCAACCTCGACCCGGCCGCCCGGCGGGAACTGGCGGAGATCCTGCGCGCCCTCCCGGTGACCCTGCTGATGGTCACCCACGACCTGCCGTACGCGGCGGAGCTCTGCGACCGCTCGGTGATCCTCGACGCCGGCCGCATCGTCGCCGACGCCCCCACTCTCCAGCTCCTCTCCGACGACCCCCTCCTGGCCCGCCACCGCCTCGAACTCCCCTACGGCTTCACCCCCCGCCCCGCCCGCCCCTC
>NZ_JAEVHJ010000633.1:0-1606 GCF_016802855.1 Micromonospora sp. ATA51
CGAACCAGCCAGAGCCGTGGCTGCAGATCCGAGTCCGCAACGCCACCCACCGGGTCACCCTCAACATGGCCGAGCGCTCCAAGGGCTTCATCTGGTTCTTCTCCTTCCTCGCCGCGTTCTCCGAGTACGCCAAGGAAGACCGCCGGGTGATCCTGCTCGACGAGCCGGGCCTGAATCTGCACGCCAAGGCCCAGAGCGACCTGCTGCGCTACATCGACGAGCGGCTTGCCCCTGACCACCAGGTCATCTACACCACCCACTCACTGTTCATGATCCAGCCCCGGCACCTAGAGCGATGCCGGACCGTCGAGGACATCCCGCGCGAGGGCACCCAGGTCAGCAACGACGTGTGGGCTGCCCGCCCCGAGACCGTTTTCCCGCTGCTCGGCGCGCTGGGGGTAGACATGTCCCAAGCCCTGATCGTCGGCCCCGACCAGCTCGCCGTCGAAGGGCCAGCCGACGTCGCCTACCTCACCATCATGAGCGACCTGGTCCGAAAGAAGGGCAAGACCCCTCTCGACCCGCGCTGGACCATCACCCCGCTCGGCGGCCTCGACAAGATCCCAACGTTCATCGCCCTGCTGGGCGCAAGCGACCTGAACGTCGCCGTCATCATGGACGTCGCCGCCGGCGGCAACCAAAAGATCACCAACATGGTCCAACGCGGGCTACTGCCCAAGGACCACCTCATCCCGCTTACCGACATCACCGGCACGCCCGAAGCCGACATCGAAGACCTGTTCGACCCAGGCTGGTACCTGAAGCTGCTGAAGGAGAGCAAGGTCGGGACCGTGGCCAAGACCAAGCTCAACGGTGGCCGAATCGTCAAGCAGGCCGAGGCAGCCCTCGGCGGCCGGTTCGACCACTACCAGCCCGCGAGCTACCTGATGCGCTCGCCCACGACACTGCACAACGACGTCGATGACGCCACCCTCGAGCGGTTCGCGCAGCTCTTCGCCCGGATCAACACCCTGCTCAGCAACTAGCTCCTCGACCTAACGCCGAAGGGCCGGCCATAGTCGGACCGGCCCTTCGCCGTCACGCTACCGCGCCGCCGCGCGCTGTCACCCGAGCGATCAAACGAGGTCCCTCGCGGACGGGAGTGTGCGAGGCACCACTTGCCGCTGTCCACCGTAGGCCGTCACAGCGGCCCCCGTTCGTCGTCATCATCGGCACTGGGCTCGCCTTCGGCGTCGAGCGCCAGGGCCTCGCGCAACCAGGTCGGGAAGATCGGCATGGGATTGCCGAATGCCTCGCAATGATCTAGCTAGCCCGGTCGCACCCCACGGGTCCGGGATTGTCGTGCGTCAATGGGACGGAACGGGACGGGACGTGGGCGGGGAAGCGCGCACGAAGCACGGCGGTGATCGCCAACGGACGGGTCGGGCTCGATGACACGCCTAGCGCTGCCTGAACGTGCCTTCCTTTGCGCCGGCCAGGAAGCTCATCCAGCCCTCGCGACCGAAGATAAGAGCCGGCCCGGCCGGATCCTTGCTGTCCCGCAGGGCGACGACGTGGACGAGATCGGCGACCTCCACGCACTGGCCGTTCCCACTCGATCGGCTGCTCTTTCTCCACCGGGCGCGGGACAGGTTGACTGAGGTCA
>NZ_JAEVHJ010000634.1:0-1602 GCF_016802855.1 Micromonospora sp. ATA51
CCCGGTCGGGGCGGCGGGCTGTCGCGGGGTGGTCGGCCAGGCCGGTGCGGGCGCGATCGGCCAGGCGGCCGGACGTCACTACGCCGGTCCGCGGCGTCGTCGAAGATCGGACCGCGGGGGCGCGGCGACCAGCCCTGCCCAGCCTCCGCCGGGGCGTCGTCGGGCGCCGCCGACGACAGGTACGCCGGGCCGGTGGCCGGTGGAGCGGGCAGGGTCGCGCCGGTGTCCGTCGCGGACTCCGGCGAGCCGCCGGCGCCGGGCGAGTCGGCGGTTACGGCCCGGTCCGCGGCGGCGGCCTCATCGGTGCCGGTGGGCCGGTCGGGGGTACGCGCCTGCCCGGTGGCGGTGGACCGGTCGCCGGTACGGGATCGTCCGGTGGCGGCATCGGCGGTCGGCGACTGTCCGGTCGCGGTGGCCGAGGGGAGGTCGCTCGGTGTCGAGGAGGAGAAGGCCGTCGGCAGGTCGGTGCCGGCGACGGAGGGCGCCACGTCGGCCGGCCGGTCGGCCAACGGTGTGGGGCGGGTGCGGCCCGGTGCGCCGTTCGATGTCGGGCGCCCGGTCTCCGGTGCGGCGTCGGCCGAGGTCGGCGTCGGGGCGGTGGTCGTCAGCCCGGCCGCCCCGCTGGCGGCCGACCGCGGCTTGCGGGCCGCTTCGGCCGGCTCGTCGACGACGCCGCAGAGGCCGACCGGGACCCGGCGGACGAGCCGGACCGGGACCGTCGGCCGTCGGCGGCCGTACCGGGCGACCGGGCCGGGGCCACCCCGTCCGGCATCTCGGCTTCCGGTCCGGGCGCGGCGGTCTCCGGCATGCGTGCCGGCGCCTCGACATCGGGCGTGGCCGCGCTGTCCGTGGGCGTGCCGGCCGACAGCGGGACCCCCGGGTCACGAGTCTCGACGTCGGCCGCGGGCATCGCCGTCCCGGCCGACTGCGCGGTCCTCGCCGTGCCGGCCGAGGGAGCGGATGCCGCTGTCTCGACCGAGGAATCGGCGGTCGCCGTTCCTGGCCTGGGTGCCGTGACCTGGGTCGAGGGGCGGGGGGTCGCCGTCTCGAGCGGCGCTACCTCGGTCGAGGGGTCGGGGGTCGCCGTCCCGGGCGTGGGTGCCGTCACCTGGCTCGATGGGCCGGGGTCCGCCGTCCCCGGCGTGGGCGCCGCTGGAGCCGGCGTCACTGTCCCGGCCGCGGTCGTGGCGGCTCGCGTCGCCTGCGGCGTCGTCGTCCGGCCGGCGGCGACCACGTCGACGGCCGAGATGCGCCTCGCCGACGAGAGTGGGGCGGGCGCCGGCAGGCTCTGGGTCGGGTCGTCGGCGTCCCGCTCGATCACCGGACCCGCCCCGATCGTGGCCGCCTGACCGGTGGTGCGGTCGGGGGTGCCGGCGTCGGGAGCCGGGGCACCGGCGAGACGCCCCGGGTCACGGTCGCCGGCCGAGACGGGAGCCGCGGTCGCGAGGTTGCCGTCGTCGATGGGCATCGCGGACCGGGTGGTGAGGTCGTGGTCGCCGGCGGGCAGCTCGTCCAGGCTCGGCCGAGCTACCGAGTGCCAGCGCAGCGCATACGCCGACGTCACACGGCCTTCGACACCGGTAACCTGACATGCCCCAAATC
>NZ_JAEVHJ010000636.1:0-1577 GCF_016802855.1 Micromonospora sp. ATA51
CGGGCGAACACCATGGTGGTGAACCTTTTCGCCTCCATGTGCGCGGCGTCGAGGTAGCGGCGCCGGCCGGTCTCCTCGTACATCTCCAGCAGCTCGACCGCGGCTGACCGGGGCCCGGCCATGAGCCGCGCCGACGCCCGGACCGACCCGGCAGGCGGCCCCATGACCGGGGCAGCACAGTGGTTCGTCAGCCTGGGCCGCCCAGCCGACGCCGGCCCGCTGCTGCTCTGCCTGCCGCCCGCCGGGGCCGGCCCGAGCAGCTTCCGCGACTGGCCGGCGGCCCTGCCCGCCGGCGTGGCGCTCGCCGTGCTGGCCCTGCCCGGGCGGGAGGCGCGGATCACCGAACCGCCGGCCTTCGACCTGGACCAGGTGGTCGAGGCGGTCCGGCAACGGGCCGACCGGCCCTACGCGATGTACGGGCACAGCATGGGCGGCCTGCTCGCCTTCGAGGTGGTCCGCGAGCTGCGCCGCCGGGGCACCCCGCTGCCGAGCCGGCTCTACCTGGGTGGGAGCCGGCCCCCGCACCTGCCGAAGACGCTGGCCCGGTTCGCCGACCTGCCGGACGACGAGTTCCTGGCCCGGATCGCCGAGCTGGGTGGCCTGCCGCAGGGGGTGCGGGACCTGCCGGAGCTGCTGGATCTGATCCTTCCGGCGCTGCGGTCCGACTTCGACTGGCTCAACCGGTACCCGTACCGACCGGAGGCGCCGGTGCCGGTGCCGCTGGTCTGCCTGGCCGGCACCGACGACCGGGACGCCGACCCGGCGACGATGGCCGACTGGGCCGGTCACACCGCGATCGGCTGCACCGTGCGAACGATCCAGGGTGGACACCTCTTCTTCGCCGAGCGGGCCGCCGAGGTGGCCGCACTGGTCGGCACCGACCTGCTCGCGGCGACCGGCACCGCGCCGACGGCCCGGGCCGGCACCGCCACCGCCGTGGCCCCGGCCAGGGTTCCGACCGACCGACGGACGCCGGTGGAGGAACGGCCACTGCGGCCGGACCCGGCGGCCGAGCACCTGATCCCGCTCGGCAGCGGTGGTTGGCGGGTGTGGCGCGAGGGCGTGCTGCGGGCCGCCGGCTTCCCGGCCGACGGGGTGCTGCGGCTGACCGCGCCGGAGTTGGCCGCGGTGGCGGACGCCCACCTGGACGGCACCGTGACCGAGGCCGAGCTGCTACCGGTGCTGGGAGCCGCGGTGGCCCAGACCAGCAAGACGATCTACGACCTGGCCGGCGATCCGCTGTTCCGCGAGGCGGTGACCTGGCAGAACCTGAACGCGCTCACCGCCCTGGACTCGGTGCGCCGGGGCGGCCCGGACGAGCGGAGCCACGACAAGCGGCGGGCCCGCGAGCAGGCGATCGGCCGGTACTGGCAGCGGTACACGGCGAAGAACGACACCATCGGCTTCTTCGGGCCGATCTGCTGGGCGGCGCTCACCCGGCGGACCCCGACGACCACCATGACCGCCGGCCCGGCGCTGGTCCGGCGCCGGATGGTCGCCTTCGAGTGGCGGGCGCTGGCGGCGTTCGGCGACCGGATCGCCGCCGACCCGGCCGTCCGCCGCTGGCTGCCGGCCGG
>NZ_JAEVHJ010000637.1:0-1566 GCF_016802855.1 Micromonospora sp. ATA51
CAATGCCGCGTAGCCTAAGTTGATCATGGTGTTGGGTGGGTATCCGGGGGTCTGCGGCGTGGCGGGATGACGCCGATGGTCCTGACCGTTTTGATCACGGGTCATGGCGGCGGATGTGGTGGGTCGTCCGGGTGTGCGGCCGGATCAGGTCACGCTCGGGGTGTTGATCTCGCAGGTGCCCAGGGATGCCGTCGATGAGGCTGTCGCGGTGTGCGGGGTGCGGGAGAAGCGGTCGGACGGCAAGCTGCCTGCGCACGTGACGGCGTATCTGACGTTGGGGTTGGCGTTGTTCCCCGAGGACGACTACACCGAGGTCGCGACGAGGGTGACCGGGTCGTTGGACCGGTTCGGGTGCTGGGATGCCGGCTGGAGCGTGCCGACCTCGAGTGCGATCACTCAGGCCCGTAAGCGGTTGGGGCGGGCGGTGTTCAGCGAGCTGTTCGAGAATACGTGCGGGCCGGTCGCGGGGCGCGTGGGCCCGACCTCGGCGGTCACCGCGTTGGGTACGGCACGGGGGTCGTTCCTGCGGTCGTGGCGGCTGCTGGCGATCGACGGGTTCGAGGTCGACGTGCCCGACAGCGACGACAACGCCGCCGAGTTCGGGTACGCCGGGTCCGGTGAGAATCGGTCGGCGTTTCCCAAGGCCCGGGTGGTGGCACTGGCCGAGTGCGGCACGCACGCGTTCGTCGCCGCCGAGATCGGCGGCTACGCCACTGGGGAGAAGACCCTCGCGGCCCGGTTGTACCCGCGCCTTCGGCCTGACGAGTTGTTGACCGCCGACCGCGGGTTCTACTCCTGGACCGCATGGGATACCGCGCAGGCCACCGGCGCGGCGCTGGTGTGGCGGGCCCCGACCCAACTCGACCTGCCCGTGGTCAGGGTCTTGCCCGACGGCACCTATCTGACCGTCCTGATCAAACCCACGATCCGGGGTGGACGCCGCGAACGGCTCCTGGCCGCCGCCCGCGCCGGACAGGACCTGGACGACATCAACGCCGTCCCGGACGCCTTCGACGACCGCGGTCTGCCGGTCGTCCACCTTGCCCGGGTGATCGAGTACGACGTGCCCGACCGGGAAGGTAACGGCACCGGCGAGCTGATCGTCCTGCTGTCCACGATCACCAGCCCCGGCCAGGCCCGGGCCGATGAGCTGGCCGCCGCCTACCATCAACGCTGGGAACAGGAGACCGGCCACGACCAGCTCAAGACTCATCTGCGCGGGCCCGGCAGGATACTGCGCTCCAAACTTCCCGACCTGGTCTACCAGGAGATCTGGGCCTACCTGATCATCCACCACGCGATCAGCGCCCTGACCGCCCAGGCCTCCGCCGCCGCCGACCTGGACCCCGACCGGATCTCCTTCACCAAGGCCCTACGCCTGGTCCGCCGCACCGCCACCGGCACGGCGGACATTCCCCCCTCAGGACTGGGCTGACGCCCTGCCCAAGCACCTGACCGACCTCGCCGCTCTCCTGATCCCCGACCGCCGGGAACGCACCTACCCCCGCGCCGTCAAACGCGCACGCCACAACCAGTACCGCGTCAAGAAACCCGACGAACCAGGCG
>NZ_JAEVHJ010000638.1:0-1561 GCF_016802855.1 Micromonospora sp. ATA51
CGGCGGCACCGGGGCGGCGGCCACGGCAGCCAGGAACGCCTCCCGCTCGACGGCAGCCGCCAGGGCGGCGGCACGCTCGGCGGCCATCGCCGCCCGCCGCATCTGCGACAGCACCACCAGCCCGATCGACGCCACGACCACCAGGCCGTCGACGGACAGCGGCAGGGTGCTCGCCGTCAGCCAGTCCTCGCCGTACTCCAGGGCCAGGCCCTTCATGTGCCGGTAGCTGGCCAGCGCGGCGACGCCCGCGACGATCACCGTGCCGCCCAGCCGCACCACGTTCAGCAGTCGGCTCCGCGGTGCCGGCACCCGCGTCATCACCTCGGAGCACAGCAGCAGCGCCAGCGGCGCCCAACCGGCGACCGCCTTCGCACCGGCATCGGCACCGGCGTGCGCGATGTTCGCCGCCAGCGATGCCGCGATCCCGGCACCGAACGCCAGCCACACCGACACCCACGCGCCCTTGCTCGGCCGCTCCGGCACGTCGACCTTCTCCACGTGAACCACGCCGGCCTACCCGGCGGCCTCGGCGGCACCGCCGCCGGTCGGCAGTGCCGGCACGCCCGGCACCGTCTTGCTCTCCATCGGTTTCCCCTCCAACAGGTCGAGGCCGCCCGGGGGTCCCGGGCGGCTCTCCTCGGTCGTCACAGGCGGGTCAGCGTCTCCCCCACCAGCTCGCCGCGGTCGGCCACCGCCCGCTCGTGCTCGTGCAGGTGGTCGACGCACAGCAGCTCCGTCTGCGTCCACGGGTCCACCTCCAGGCCCTCCTCCGGGTCGAACAGGCACAGCCCGCCGTCCCCGCACTTCTCGCCGTCGTGCTCGATCAGCAGGCTGGCGACGGCCTGGGCGGCGCACATGCCGCCGTCCTCCTCGGGCACGAACTCGGCGTTGAAGGTCGGGACGGTCACGCGCAGGGTGCAGGTCGGGAAGGTCATCTTCGGCTCCTCAGGTCAGGGCGGGTCGGGGATGGAAGCGGCGGGCGCGCTCGAGGCGCGCCCGCCGGCTCGGTCAGCGGTACCGCTTGATCTCGACGGTGAACTGGCTGCCGTCGCTCAGCCGCAGCACGATGCCCTTGTCGGTCGTCATGAAGCCGCCGTCGGCCAGCGTCACGACCTCGTTGATCTCGACCGGCGAGCCGTCCTCCTCGGTCAGCGGCTCCTCGCCCGCCTCCTCGGCGACGATCTCCAGGTCGATCTCCTCGGCGGCGGCCCGCAGGGCGCGCTCCAGGATCTCCTCGTAGCTCAGCATCGTGGCTCACTCCTCAGTGCAGGATGGGGGCAGTGCGTACAACTTCATTGTATGCGTTCGTCACTCCCGCGTACAAGTTTTATGTATGCCACGGGCCGTGGAGCACGTCACACAAAGGGCGGTCCTCCCCCGTCCACGGGGAGCGCCGAACGCCCCGGGTCGGGTGGTGGAGTGAGGGGGCGGCCCGGCCCGGCTTAGACGGGCTGTGAGCGGTCGGGCCGCTCCCCCAGCCGCCGGGCGTCCAGCTCGGCCGCCGCCTCCAGCAGCCACGCCGGCGGGCCCGGCCGCCGGCCCGCGGGGCGCGGCAGCGTCC
>NZ_JAEVHJ010000639.1:0-1554 GCF_016802855.1 Micromonospora sp. ATA51
CGGGTCGACGGCCGGCTGCTCGGGCTCGGGCTCAGCACCGGCGCGAGCGGGCTCGTCGGGCCGGTGCGCGGCCCGCTCGGGATCAGGGGTGTCCGAACTCACCCGATGATCCTCTCAGGCGATGGTCGGCCGTGGGGCGGCGGTGGCGGTCAGCGGGCGAACGGCTCCAGCATCACCGCGGCGGCCTTGAGCCAGGCCTGCCGAGTCTCCGGCTGGAGCTGGTGGTACTCGATCGAGGAGCCGGTCTCCAGCGCCGGGTCGTACGGCACCACGGCGACGGCCCGGGTCCGGGTGGCGAAGTGCCGCTCCAGGTCGCTCTGCAGCGACGAGCGGCCCGGCGTCGGGCAGGAGATCAGGGTGACCGCGTTGTCGGCCAGCTCCCCCATCCCCACCTCGTGCAGCAGGTCGAGCATCCAGTCCGCGCTGAACGCGGCGTCCTCGCGCGGCACGGTGGTCACCACGAGCTGGTCGGCGGCCTGCATGACGGTACGCCAGTTCGGGCTCTCCACGTTGTTGCCGGTGTCCACGCAGACCACGTCGTGGGTGCGCCGCAGCAGCTCCAGCACCCGCTTGACGATGAACTGGTCCAGCCGCTGGGCGAACCGGGGGCTCTCCTCCCCGGCCAGCACGTCGTACGAGCCGTCGGAGGCGTGCCGCAGGTAGTCGTCGAGGTGGGCCAGCAGGGTCTCGCCCTCCAGGATCTCGATCTGGGCGAGGTCGCCGACCAGGTGCCGGATGGTCCGGGCGTGGCGGGCGCTGCCGGCGCGCAGGCCGAGGGTGCCGCGCAGCTCGTTGTCGTCCCAGGCGAGCACCCCGCGACCACGGACGCTGCCCACCGTGGCGGCGGCGAGGACGGTGGCGGTGGTCTTGTGCACGCCGCCCTTCGGGTTGGCGAAGGCGAGCACCCGTGGCGTGCCGAGCTCGCGGCGGAGCACCCCGGCCGCCCGGTCCACCTCGCTCTCCGGGGCGGGGGCCCGCCACTCGACGCGGGCCGGCTCGATCCGGGGCGGGTAGGACTCGGCGATCGCCGGCTGCTGGTACCCGGCCGGCGCCGGGGCCACCGGCTCCGGCGGCTGGTAGGCGGGCTCGGGCGGCTGGTACGTCTCCGGCCGGTAGCCGCCGTTGTCCAGCAGCGCGTAGCGGGACTCGACCGGCGGCGGCTCGTGCCGGTACCCGTTGTCCAGGACGGCGTACCGGGACTCCACGGAGGCGGACCCCCGGCGCGGCTCCCGGTCGGGGTAGCCCGGCTCGGGCTCCGCCCGGTACGGCGGCTCGGCCCGGTAGGCCGGTTCCGCGGCGTGGCCGGGCTCCGCCGGATAGGACGGCTCCGCCCGGTAGCGCGGCTCGGCCTGGTACCCGGGGTCGACGCGGTAGGCCGGCTCGACCCGGTAGGTCGCCTCGACGCGGTAGGCCGGCTCGGCGCCGTACGACAGCTCGGCGGGGTGCCCTATCGCCGGCGCCCTTGGAGTTGTTCGCGTGCACCAGGTCGATCCGGCCGGTGATCGCCTTGACCCGGTCGACCAGCCCCAGCAGGTCCTCGCCGCCGGCGTGGGC
>NZ_JAEVHJ010000640.1:0-1548 GCF_016802855.1 Micromonospora sp. ATA51
CGCCGCGGAGGCGGGAAAATGGCCTTACGCTCGGCCGGGTCGACGTCGTCCTCTCCTTGATGCCGTGGATCTCGTGGATTAGCTTGACGCTGGGAGTCGATCTTCAGGGACCGCGGATTGTTGCCGTTGAGAGCACGAGAGCTAGATTCTTGACCTCCCTCGACTCCCGGCCCGGTCGGGTGCTTCAGCTGGCTGCGTCGAGGGTTGGGCAGGTGACGGTATGGATGTTCTGCATGATCGTTGTGCCGCGTTGGACGTCAGTAAGAGAGACGTCAAGGTGTGCCTGCGCACACCCGGTGCCCGCCGGAACCAACGGCATACCGAGGTTCGTACCTACTCGACGATGACGAACCCGTTGCTGGCGATGCGGGACTGGCTTGTCGCTGAGCAGGTGACGTTGGTCGTGATGGAGGCGACGGGCGATTACTGGCGGTCGCCGTACTACCTGCTCGAAGACGCGTTGAACGTGGTACTGATCAACGCCAGGCAGGCCAAGGCGCTGCCCGGGCGCAAGACTGATGTCGCCGACTCGGTCTGGCTGGCCCAGCTGGCTGAATGCGGGCTGCTGAGGGCCAGTTTCGTGCCACCTGAGCCGATCCGCCAGCTGCGGGACCTGACCCGCTACCGCAGCGTGCTGACCGCTGAACGGACCCGGGAGGCGTCCCGGCTGGAGAAGGAACTCGAGGACGCCGGGATCAAGCTGTCCATCGTGGCCAGCGACATTCTCGGCGTGTCCGGCCGGGCAATGCTCGAAGCGCTGATCGCCGGCGAACGTGACGCCAACATCCTGGCGGACATGGCCCGGGGCCGGATGCGACCCAAGATCCCCGACCTGGTCCAGGCGATGATCGGCCGGTTCGGTGAACATCACGCGTTCCTCTGCCGCATGCACCTGGACCGCATCGACGCTCTGACCCGTGACATCACCACCCTGTCCACCCGGATCGGAGAGCTGATGGCCCCGTTTCACGACGTCTTGAGACGCCTGGACACCATTCCCGGGGTCAACCAGCAGGTCGCCGAGGTCATCATCGCCGAGACCGGCGCTGACATGTCCCGGTTCCCCACCCCCGGACATCTGGCGTCCTGGGCCGGGGTCTGTCCCGGCAACCACGAGTCCGGTGGACGCCGCAAGTCCGGGAAGACCCGCAAAGGCGACCACTGGCTCACCGCTGCCCTCGGCGTCGCCGTCCTGGCCTCCGGCCGCGGCAAGGACACCTACCTCGCCGCCCAGTACGCCCGGTTCATCCGCCGGCTGGGCAACAAACAGAAAGCCATCGTCGCCGTCGAACACAGCATGCTGACCTCGATCTGGCACATGCTGTCCAACGGCACCGACCACCAAGACCTCGGCGGCGACTACTTCCTACGCCGCGACCCCGACCGGGAACGCCGCCGCGCCATCACCGCCCTGAACAAACTCGGCTACACCGTCACCCTCAACCCGATCCAGACCGCCGCCTAACCCGACGACCGAGATCTATCCCGGCTCCGCTGCGCTCCGCTGGGGGCTGCCGCCCGCCCAGTCACCGTTCATTTTCGAGCTAG
>NZ_JAEVHJ010000641.1:0-1544 GCF_016802855.1 Micromonospora sp. ATA51
CGCCCTGACCCCCACCCCGCCTGACCCTCCACGCCGGGGCGACTCCCGCCTGCGGTCCGCCAGGGTGTGCAACTGTTGGCTGATTAGCTACGCGATCGTATGTGATATTTTTTCGATCATGTCGTTGCTGCGGCTGGGTCCGGTCGCTGAATTCATCGGCGTTCATCCTGTGACTGTGCGGCGGCCGGCGAGTTCACTGTGGTGAGGGTGGTCCACAGGACCGGCTGGCCCGTTTCGGCATGGCGTGGTTGACGGCTCTGCTGGCCCGTGACGGGGTGAGCGTGGAGGTGCTCCACTCGAAGGGTTCGGCCGGTGGGGTCGAGGAATTGTTAGACGACTTCATGTCCCGGCTGGCTGACGGCCGCCTCGCCCACGCCGATCCGGCGCTGACCGTGAAGCTTGCCCGCCTGCAGGCCGAACACGTGGCGGTGTGCGCCCGGATCCGGCATCTCAACCAGGCACTTGCCTGGTCCGCGGCCCGGTGGCTCGTCGACCACGCCACCGCGCACGGGGCCACCGTCATCTACGTCGAGAACCTCGCCACCCTCGAAGGGCGCGGCGGTTCACGCAGCCTCAACCGGCGACTCTCCGGCGCCGTACGCGGCACCGTGTTCACCGCCATCGCTCACCTCACCGCGAAGGTCGGTATCGCAGTCGTCACCGTTCCGGCGCGTGGAACCTCGTCCGGCTGCCCCCGCTGCGACGGCCCGATCAAGCACGTCAAGACACCGGACCGGAACGTGGCCGGATACCGGTGGGCCACCTGCTCGTGCGGCCTGTCAATGGACCGCGACCACGCCGCCGCGCAACGCATCGCCGCCCGCGGCCTCGCCAACCAGGCCAAGACCCGCCGCGACCGCAGCGGCAACGCCGCGATCCGGACAGCCACCGACACACCAGTGCGTCACCGGACGCGTCGACCAACCCGAACCGCCACCACCAGACGGGTGCGGGATCGACGCAAGACCAAACCCACCCCGAAGCAGACCCGACCGGTCAAGACTTCACGCCTGCTGCCCATGCGACGGCAGGTTCCCGCCCCGGCAAACCCCACAGCGGGGCCTGCCGGCAAGCGTCCGGCGGGACGGACACCCCAGGAGACCAACCCCTCAAGGCCCGGTCGCCAGGTGCCGCACACGGTTCCCACCACCGCCCCGCGACACCCTCACAGGGTTCGCGGGGCAGTCCTCGGCCGCGGCTTCCACCGCCACGTACACGCCACCCCCGTCACCCACAGGGACGCTAGTACCCGCGGGATGCCCGGCTTGCTGAGGATCACATAGGAAACCAGAGACGCTGGCCCCATCCAAGATCCACACCGGCTGTGGAAGGTTGCTGCCTTCTCCCGTTCTGAGGCCGCCACCTGCGGGATGTTGCGCGCCCACGGTGCGGGGCTCCCAGGTGCGGGATGGTGCGGCTGCTGCCGGGGAGCGGGGAGCGGGGAGCTCTGGCTGGAGAGCATCAGCCCGAACAGCGTGCGGCTCTGCCGGCCCACCACCAGCACCGGGCGGTCCTTGCCCTGGCGGGGGTCGTCCTCGTACGGG
>NZ_JAEVHJ010000642.1:0-1541 GCF_016802855.1 Micromonospora sp. ATA51
GTACGTATTCAGCTTGAGAGAGCGGCGGGCATCCACGGGCCGGTGGTGAACAGCTGTTTGAGCACGTCGAGTGCGTCCTGGCCGTGTTTGGCGGCGGTGGATAGGTAGGAGCGGACGGCGGCGAAGTCGGCGAGTCCTTGCAGGGTGCGCCAGGTGCCGGAGATCTTCTGTTGGAGCTTGACCGGGCGCAGGTCACGTTCGGCCTGGTTGTTCGTGAACGGCACGGCCAGGTCGACCACGAACCGCAGGATCATGCCGCGATGCTGGTGGAAGCGTTCGACCAGTTTGCCGGCCTTCGACAATTCGCCGTGCCGCTCGGGTGGGTTCTGTTGGCGGCCGTAGGCGAGGGCGCCGGCGTAGCAGGCCCGGATGTGGCTGACCTCAGCCTCGGTCAGTGTGCTGCGGCCGGCGGCGACCGCCTGCTCGGTCATCGTCTTGGCCATCAGCAGCGTGTCGGCCATGACCTCAGCCCATTGCTGGCCGGCCGGGTCAGTCTCGTGCACGGCGCGTAGGTCACGGATCAGATGCGCCCCGCACCAAGCATGCTCGGCGTCGCGCAGGTGCTGGTAAGCGGCGTAGCCGTCCCGCACGATAGTGCCGTCGAAGCCGGGAAGTACCCCACCGGCGTCGATGTCAGCCTTGCTGCGGCCGCCGACATGAAACGACGTCAGCATCGGGGTGCAGGCCACGTGCACGTATTTGAACCCGCCGTCGAGACGGGCCGGGGTTTCATCGACGTGCAGCACCCGCTCCACGTGCAGCAACGCGGCCAGGTGTGAGGTGAACGGGCCCAGCCGGCGGGCCGCCTCGGTGACCACCGCGTGCACGAACCCGGTCGACACGGGCGCGCCGCACAGATCGCCCAGCAGCCGTGACACCCGCGCGAACGGCAGGAACTGAGCCCCACGCCCATACACCGCCGCGGCCTTCACGCCGGGCCCATACTGGGCGCGGCCGGTCACCCCCGCCGGCGGCGCCGCCTCGCTGACCTGCCCACACCAGCACCGCACCGCCACGAGTTGATGCTCGGTGACCACGATCTTCGGCTCCGGCAGTTCGAACACCTGCCGCCGCTGGCGGGCGTACTCCACCGCGTCGCGAAGGTCCGCGCCGCAGACCGGGTTCACACACCGGTCCGGCCGGTGCACCACCGTAAACTCCGGATCCCCGACCAGTTGCAGCGTCGACCCCGAGGACCCCGGCTGCTTACCCCGACGCCGGCCAGAGCCCCCACCCCTCGGCTTCGGCGTCTGCCTGCCCAGCCCATCTGACGACGGAGGCTTGGACGAGTTCGTCGAGTTCAACCCCAGCCGACGCGTCAGCTCAGCGTTCTCCACCCGCAGCCGCTGGTTGTCCTCACCCAACCGCTGGTTGTCCTCACGCAGCCGCTGCACCTCAACCCGCAGCTCAGCAACCACTGCGACCAGTTCCTCATACGAGGGAAGCTGCGACCCGGGCTGCACACCAAGATCATGCCAGTCAGCCAAGCCACAGTGGACAGCAGGCCCCGATCAGCGACTCACCTCAGGCTGAATACGTAC
>NZ_JAEVHJ010000643.1:0-1535 GCF_016802855.1 Micromonospora sp. ATA51
CGGCGCAGCGGGACGCTGCGCCGGGCCCGGGTGACCGTCCCGCGCCCCCGGATCACCGCCGTCGACCTGGAGGTCCGCTGACATGGGTGGCCTGCGTTTCCTGCCCTGGGTACGCGACGGCGTGGCCCGGGTCGTCCCCGACACCGACCCCCTCACCGGCGCCCTGCCGCGCGCCCGCGCGGCGGTGAGCCTCACCGTCACCGCGCTGGGCACCGAGACCGCGAACGGCAAGACCCGGCAGATCACCGGGGCCTCCACGGCGCTGCTGCACGGCCCCGGCGACGTGGTCGGCATCGACCCGCAGGAGATCATCCGCAGTTACCCGGCAGCGGGCGCGGAGAACGTCGAGGTGTCGCTGCTCGCCGCCGTCGAGTTCGACCGCCCCGACCTGCCCTGGCTGTACACCCCGGCCCGGCCCGACCCCCGGGGCGCGCTACGCCCGTGGTTGGTCCTGGTCGTGGTGCCCGTCGACGGGGGCGGGGAGCTGCGCACCGAGCCGGGCCAGGCGCTGCCCCGGCTCGCCACCACCGTGCGGCAGCTGCCCGCGCTGGCCGAGTCGTGGGCCTGGGCGCACGCCCAGGTGCTGGTCACCGCCGAGAGCGAGGACGTGGCGACGGTCATCGCGACCGCGCCCGAACGCACCCTGTCCCGGCTGCTCTGCCCACGCCGGCTCGCCCCCGGCACGGACTACCTGGCCCGCGGTGGTGCCGGCGTTCGAGGCCGGGGTCCGGGCCGGCCTCGGCGAGCCGGTCGACGACGCCGGGCCGCTCGCCCCGGCCTGGGGGCCGGCGTCGGCGCACCCCGGGCCGGACGACCAGGTGCTGCTGCCCGCCTACCACCACTGGACCTTCCGCACCGGCCCGGACGGCGACTTCGAGTCGCTGGCCCGGCGGCTGCGGGCGCGGACCCTCCCCGACGACGTCGGCCGGCAGCCGGTCGACATCGCCGCCCCCGGCGGCGGCCTGCCGCAGCTCGCCGACGAGGGCGTCGAGGGCCGGTCCGTGCTGGGCTTCGAGGGGGCCCTCGCCGCTCCCGGGATGGCCCCGACGGTCTGGGCCGACGACGTGCGCCAGGCGTGGCAGAGCGCCCTGACCGGGCTGCTGAAGCACGCCCAGGACCGGCTCACCCCGCCGCTGTACGGCGACCTCCACAGCCAGGAGACCCGGCTGCCCGCACCCGGCGTGGAGCCGCGCTGGCTGGCCGGGCTGAACCTCGACCCCCGGTACCGGGCGGCCGCGGCCCTCGGCACCCAGGTGGTGCAGCGCCACCAGGAGGACCTGGCGGCGGCAGCCTGGCAGCGGGCCGCCGAGATCCGGGAGGCCAACGAGCAGCTGCGCCGGGGGCAGGCCGCCCGGGACACCGCCACCGCCCTGTACGCCCGCCGGGTCGACCCCGGCTCCCCCGGCGCCACGGTCGGCGACGACCGCCTCGTCGCGCTGACCCAGCCGGTGCACGACCTGGTCGAGGTGCCGGACGCCGGCCGTGGACTGCTCGCCGACGGCGGTGACCCGCTGGACCGGCGGCTGGACGCCAAC
>NZ_JAEVHJ010000644.1:0-1532 GCF_016802855.1 Micromonospora sp. ATA51
CCGCTCCTCGTGAATCTCGCTCTGGGCGTGCCGTTGGGCGTTCACTTGGAGGTGTTCACGTCCGTCACGACGTTGGAGGCCCCTGTGAACACAGACTACGACGGTCGGCAGGTGGTGGGTATCGATCTGCACCGGCGGCGCACCGTGATCGTGCAGCAGAGCGAGGTCGGTGACCGGTTGGGTGTCACGCGGATCGACAATGACCCGTTCGTTCTGGCTGATCAGGTCGCCGGGTGGGGTGAGGCGCCGCAGGTGGTGTTGGAGGCCACCTACGGCTGGTACTGGGCGGCGGACGTCCTGGCCGACGCCGGCGCGCAGGTGCACCTGGCCCACCCGCTGGGTGTGAAGGGGTTCGCCTACCGGCGGGTCAAGAACGACGTGCGTGATGCCTCTGATCTTGCCGATCTGCTGCGCATGGGACGGCTGCCCGAGGCGTGGATCGCGCCACCGGCCACCCGTGAGCTACGTGAGTTGGTGCGTCACCGGGCGAAGCTGGTCGCAGTGCGTTCAGGGTTGAAGGCAGGGGTGCATGCGGTGCTGGCCAAGTGCGGCGTGAGCGTGCCGATGACCGATCTGTTCGGCGTCGCCGGGCAGCAGCTGCTCACCGAGCTGCGCCTGCCGGACGTCTACGCCGGGCGGATCGCCTCACTACGCAGGTTGATCGACGCGTTCGGCTTCGAGATCGACCTGTACGCCAAGATGACCGGCGCCCGCCTGTCCACCAACCCCGGCTATGTCGCGGTGCAGGCCATCGACGGTGTCGGCCCGATCCTGGCCGGGGTGTTCGTCGCCGAGATCGGCGAGGTGCACCGCTTCACCCGACCGGAGCAGTTGTGCTCCTGGGCCGGGCTGACCCCACGCCACCGCGAGTCCGACACCAAGGTCCGGCGTGGTCGGATCACCAAACAGGGCTCCACCCTCGTGCGGTGGGCCGCGGTCGAGGCGGTGCAACGCGTACGCCGTGGCCCGATCGCCGCCACCCGGGCCCGCATAGGCGAACACCGCGGCGCGAACATCGGCAAGGTCGCCGCCGCCCGCAAACTCCTCACGCTGGTCTACTACGGCCTCCGCGACGGACACATCCGTTGCCTGGCCCGATCGGCGTGAGCACAGTCTGGACGCAGCCAGGACGCGAGGCCGACGCAGGTCTGACCCCCACCGGCCGGTGCGCGGTCGACGCATCTGATTGACCCCGCCTGGCTGCGGCCGTACCACTCCATGCCGCCCATGTCGGCGGCGAAGGGATGACCGGCAACCAGACCCCCGGTTCTGACAGTTGCCACCTCGTCCACACCGGACGTTGGAGAGACGGCCCCCACAACCGAACCCCCTGTTCCCGGCGCCACGATCATGCGCCACCCGGAGCCGGCATCAAGGCCAAGCCCCTGACGGGGTCGACCTGCGGTCGAGCCTTGACCCCGACCCCTCGCTGGCGTTTGTCTGCACCGAGCCGGGAAACCGGCAGAAACCGGCCACAACCACCCCGGCGGTCGCGGGTTGACACGGCCCCACTCCTTCAGGGATGACCTGCG
>NZ_JAEVHJ010000645.1:0-1526 GCF_016802855.1 Micromonospora sp. ATA51
ACCTGTGGGTGGGGCGGGCCTCCGCGGGCCAACTGATCCTCGCGCCGCCCGGGGTGGGCGGCGGGGGTCACGTCGGGACCGTCCGGTACCGGGCAGGTGCCGGCCGGCTCGACGGTGCGTGACCACCTCCGGCAGCACGACCGCTGTCGGGGTGGTGGATCCGCCGCCCGGGGTGCGGGTGGCGATGCCGGCGGCCGCGACGAGGTCGCGGTGCCCGGAGAACGCGCAGTGCCGGCAGGACAAGGTCCGGCCGCGGGGTTTCGGTACCCGCCTTCCGCAGGCGGGGCAGGTCGACGAGGTGCCGCGTTCGTCGACCAGGTGGACGGTGATCCCGGCGAGGGTGGGCTTGTCGGTGAGGACCTGCAGGAGCCGGCCGATCTGCCACTGCCGCAACCGCAGGTGGTGCCGCCGCCCCGCCGCAATGTCGAGCACCCCGCGCGGGTCACCCACGTGCAACACACCCACCCGCTGCTCCACCGCCCAGGACACGACGCTACGGGCGGCCTCGTGCTGGGCCTGACGCACCCGCCGCCGATGCCGGCCCTCCACCAGGCGTGCCCGACGCCGGTACTTGCGCCACCGCCGCGGCCCCTTCTCACCCGGCTTCGGCGCCCGCCGGGCCACGCCGCGGCGGCGGGCCTTGGTGTCGGCCAGGTGCATGCGATGCTCGGCGCGGATCGCCCGCCCCGACACCAACAACCCCTCCCCGTCGGGGCCGGCCACCGCGTACGGGTGGATGATCCCGAGATCCACCCCGGCCGCCCGGCCCGGATCCGGTTGTTCACCAGGCGGGTAGACCGTCACCGGCACCTCGGCGGTCACGTCGAGGAACAGCCGGCCACCCTCACACAGCAGGGTGACCGAGCGGACCTGCTCGGCCGGATACGGCACCTCCCGCGCCAGACGCACCCACAACGGGGCAGTGCCTCTGGCGGTCGGGATCCGCACCCGGCGGCCGTCGAGGGTGAACGTGCCGTGATACCAACGCACCGGCACCAACCCCCGCCGCCGGCGCGGAAACCGGGCCGACAGGTCACCGGCGGTGCGGCGCTTCGCCGCCGCGAACCACGCATCCGAGAACCGGCGCAACACCGAACGGGCCCCTGTGGTGTCCAGGTCGCCGAAGGTGCCCGGCCCCGACCCGGACAGCTCCCGACACAACTGCTGATAGCCCACCAGCGGCGCGCCGCCGCGGCGGCGGCGCCACGCGTTGACCTCCAACACACACGCCCACACGTCACCAGCCGAGCGCAGCAGCCCGAAACACCGCCGCCGCTGCCCCGGCGTCACCCGCACAGCAACCCGGGCCGTGCGATGCACAACCCGCGGCAAGGCCGGATCCCGACGGCGAGGCACGAACCGAAGCCAACACCAGCCCTACGACATTTCCCCAACCCCGACCAACCCGGCCAACGTTTGTGGACAGAGCACCAGTGAGGCTCCGCCTCGGACCGCCGAGGTGGGTGGTTGGGCTGGGGCTGGTCGGGCCGCTGGTGGTGGGTTCATCCTGGCAACCGTAGGTGCGG
>NZ_JAEVHJ010000646.1:0-1521 GCF_016802855.1 Micromonospora sp. ATA51
GGCACTTCGTCAAGGAGGTCGCGCAAGGGTTGGATGTCGCGCATCCAGGAGCTGTAGGCGTCTCTCATCTCCTCGCTGGCGTAGACCAGGAGCAGAATGGAAACCTCGTCTGCGACCTCGTCAATGTCGGGCGGCTTCCCATCTCGGGGGTAGACGACGTCTGCGGTCGTCACGAAAGAGGTCGTCTCAGTGGCCACGGCCAGGAGCCGACGGTAGGCGGCTTCGAGCCGGTCTTGGCTGCGGGCCTCCCGAGCAAGCGCCAAGGTGGTCTGCCTGGCGTTCTCCGCCAACCGTTCCGCATGTTGGCGGCCTCGATGGTTGGTCCACACCGTGGCGCAGAGACCAGCGATGCCTACGACGGCCGTTGCGGCTGCCCCACCCCACTCCCAAGCCACTAGCTGAGTCTGGCTGAGGCCCGCGGTTCAGGGAAGGTGGAGCGACCTGGTGAGGCCGCCGGAGCCGCCCGATGGTCGCTGAACCCCCAAGATCATGCCGTTTCCAGGCCGTCGAACGAGGGCCGACGGTGACCATCGTTGACCATCCATCCGATGCGTGGCAGCAGGCCAAAGCCCATGTCGCCCGGTTTGATCGACTACGCGCCCGCCCCAGATCAATACTGCTGGAAGTGGTCGATCGTCTAACATCGACGGGCCGCGAGGATCTTCACGTCTCGCGTTCATGTCGGTACTGTTCGCACTCATGGCGTCTCGCGGCAAGCCGAACCTCTGGCGGTATTGGGGCTACGGCGTCCTGGCTGTGCTCCTCCTGTCCCTTGGTAGCAGCGCGTACGGCCCCGGCATCTACGCGGTTCTGGTCGGCCTCTTGATCCTCTTCGTCCTCTTTCAAGCGCCGGTGTACTGCGGCGCAATCAACCGGAAGCGCGGCGGCGTCGAGTTCTGCCGCAACAACTCGAGCGGCCTGGTCTTGGGCTGCCACCTCCGGCAGCACAAGTGGCAGAAGTTCGGGCGTGACTGGTGGTCGCTCGGCTGGCGCGAGAAGACTAAAGGGATCTGGACCGGGGCCTCGGCAAAGCTGGCGACCGTCAGTGGCCTCGTGGGCACCGTGACCGGGATCATTGGCGTCTTCAAGTAAGTGCCCGCCCGCCGCGGAGTGGCGCAGACCGTTGAGCAGCGGAAGGCTGTTGGCGGGCGGGGCCAAGCAGTACAGCAACGAAGTACAGCAACCGACTACACCAAGCGGAACCCTGGTGACCGCCCTCGGACCGTCGACCAGCGGTACGAGCCAAACCACACCGCTCTGCCGATCTCTGGGGGTCAAGGGGTCCTCCGTTCGATCCGGCCGCCCGGACGCAGCTCAGGGGGCTGATCCGGCACGCGGATCGGCCCTCCTTGGCGTTCTGGGGACCAAGATCGGTCAAGTTGGCTGCAAGTAGCGCTTCTTGACCAGCGGACAAGGCGAGGTGTTGCCGGCACCTAGAGCCTGGACGACTCCTGGGAAAGCCAATCTCGATGCTGTGCCTTTAGCGCGTCGCGTTGCTTTCGGCTCGGCAGAATGACATCG
>NZ_JAEVHJ010000647.1:0-1498 GCF_016802855.1 Micromonospora sp. ATA51
GTACGTATTCAGCTTGAGTGAGCTGGGGGCATCCACGGTCCGGTGGTGAACAGCTGTTTGAGCACGTCGAGTGCGTCCAGGCCGTGCTTGGCGGCGGTGGACAGGTAGGAGCGGACCGCGGCGAAGTCAGCGAGTCCTTGCAGGGTTCGCCAGGTCCCGGAAATCTTCTGCTGCAGCTTGACCGGACGAAGATCACGTTCGGCCTGGTTGTTGGTGAACGGCACGGCCAGGTCGACGACGAACCGCAGGATCATGCCGCGGTAGGTGTGGAAACGCTCGGCCAGCTTCCCGGCCCGGGACAGCTCGCCGTGGCGGTTGGGTGGGTTCTGTTGGCGGCCGTAGGCGATCGCGCCGGCGTAGCAGGCCCGGATGTGGCTGATCTCGGCGTCGGTCAACGCCTCCCGGCCGGCCGCGACGGCCTGCTCGGTCATCGCCTTGGCCATGAGCAGCGTGTCGGCCATCACCTCCGCCCACTGCTGGCCGGCCGGATCCTGCTCGTGCACGGCACGCAGGTCACGGATCAGATGCGCCCCGCACCAGGCGTGCTCGGCGTCGCTCAGGTGCTGGTAAGCGGCGTAGCCGTCACGCACGATGGTGCCGTCGAAGCCGGGCAACACCCCACCGGCGTCGATGTCGGCCTTGCTGCGCCCGCCGACGTGGAACAACGTCAACCCCGGGGTGCAGGCCACGTGCACGTACTTGAACCCACCGCCCAGGCGCGCCGGAGTCTCATCGACGTGCAGCACCCGCTCCACGTGCAGCAACGCGGCCAGGTGTGAGGTGAACGGGCCCAGCCGGCGGGCCGCCTCAGCGACCACCGCGTGCACGAACCCGATCGACACGGGCGCCCCGCACAGATCACCCAGCAGCCGTGACACCCGCGCGAACGGCAGGAACTGCGCCCCCCGCCCATATACGGCCGCAGCTTTGACGCCGGTCCCGTACTGCGCCCGACCGGTCACCCCGACCGGGGCCTCACCCTCACTGACCTTCCCACACCCGCACAACACCGCCACAACCTGATGCTCGGTGACCACCATCCGCGGCTCAGGCAACTCGAAGACCTGCCTGCGCTGACGCCCGAACTCCACCGCATCAACCAGGTCCGCACCGCACGCCGCGTTCACACACCGATCCGGCCGGTGCACCACCGTGTGATCCGGATCCGAGATCAACTGCAGCGTCGACCCCGACGAACCCGGCTGCTTACCCCGACGCCGACCAGACCCCCCACCGGTCGGCTTCGGCGTCCGCCGACCCAACCCATCCGACGACGGAGGCTTCGAGGAGTTCGTCGAGTTCAACCCCAACCGACGCCTCAACTCGGCGTTCTCCGCCTCCAGCCGCTCAACCCTGGCCCCCAACTCAGCCAGCATCCCCACAAGATCCTCATACGAGGGACGCTGCGGCTCGGACGACACCCGAAGATCATGCCAGCACGCCAGCCACAGTGGACAACAGGTCCCGATCAGCGACTCACCTCAGGCTGAACACGTAC
>NZ_JAEVHJ010000648.1:0-1484 GCF_016802855.1 Micromonospora sp. ATA51
TCGGGGTCGGCCGCCAGCACCGTGCACTCCCACTCGCGCAGGGTGGGATCGGCGAGGTCGAGTCGGTGGGTACGGCCGTGGTGTGTGACGCCCATGACACCGGTCATCCGCGTTGCGATCCTCGCCCGGCCCGGAGGCCGGGCGCAGCTCACTGCGGTCTACTACATCGCGGCCCGGGTGATCGAGTTGCGATCCTCGCCCGGCCCGGAGGCCGGGCGCAGCCGCCGAGAGCATCGACGACACCCTCCGCTGGCTCACGGTGTTGCGATCCTCGCCCGGCCCGGAGGCCGGGCGCAGCCTCGCCGGCCGGGGCGCCGTGGAGATCCTCGACAACGTGTTGCGATCCTCGCCCGGCCCGGAGGCCGGGCGCAGCCACTCGGGCTGAACGCAACGGCCGCCAACTCGATCCTGTTGCGATCCTCGCCCGGCCCGGAGGCCGGGCGCAGCGATGACCACGAGGGACTACTACGCGGAGCTGCTCCGCGTTGCGATCCTCGCCCGGCCCGGAGGCCGGGCGCAGCGTCGCCGCCGGCCTTGCCTCGGGCGGCGCTGTACTCTCGTTGCGATCCTCGCCCGGCCCGGAGGCCGGGCGCAGCAAGTCGCGGTGGAAGGCGAAGGTTGGAGGCCTGGAGTTGCGATCCTCGCCCGGCCCGGAGGCCGGGCGCAGCCAAGCTGTCCGACAACATCGCGAGCGTCTACGCGGCGTTGCGATCCTCGCCCGGCCCGGAGGCCGGGCGCAGCTCGCCACCGCCGTGTCCGGCAGGCTGGTCGACCGGGTCGTTGCGATCCTCGCCCGGCCCGGAGGCCGGGCGCAGCCTCGCCGACCGCAAGGCCGGTGTGGCCGGCGCGAAGTGGCTGTTGCGATCCTCGCCCGGCCCGGAGGCCGGGCGCAGCGGCATGGCCGAAGACACGACCGACACCAGGCCCGGGTTGCGATCCTCGCCCGGCCCGGAGGCCGGGCGCAGCCCCACGGCTCGTCGTCGACGACTGGGCGCCGACCTTGTTGCGATCCTCGCCCGGCCCGGAGGCCGGGCGCAGCTCCAGCTCCTTGTGCATCTCCTTGAGACCCTGCTTGTTGCGATCCTCGCCCGGCCCGGAGGCCGGGCGCAGCGGTTCATGCTGCCGACGTTGCCCGTGTTGACGTTCGCGTTGCGATCCTCGCCCGGCCCGGAGGCCGGGCGCAGCTAGGGGACGCGGCCGAAGTAGTCGCGGACGATCACGCCGTTGCGATCCTCGCCCGGCCCGGAGGCCGGGCGCAGCCAGCACGCCCAGGGCGATGACGGCGAGGGTCATCCAGTTGCGATCCTCGCCCGGCCCGGAGGCCGGGCGCAGCGACATGGACGTTCGTCCGACTCGTGCAGTCTTGAAGGTTGCGATCCTCGCCCGGCCCGGAGGCCGGGCGCAGCGACGAGCGCAGCCCGCGGCAGGCGGTGCTGCACTGCTCGTTGCGATCCTCGCCCGGCCCGGAGGCCGGGCGCCAGCCG
>NZ_JAEVHJ010000649.1:0-1464 GCF_016802855.1 Micromonospora sp. ATA51
GCGGATGGTGGCCGGGTACCGGTGGGCGACCTGCTCGTGCGGCCTGTCGATGGACCGTGACCACGCCGCGGCGCAACGGATCGCCGCCCGGGGCCTAGCAAACCAGGCCAACACCCGCCGCGGCCCTAACGGCAACGCCGCGATCCGGACCGCCACCGACACACCGGTCCGCCACCAGACACGTCGACCAACCCGCACCGCCACGATCCCGCCCGTGCGGGATCGACGCAAAACCGCACCCACCCCGAAGCAGACCCGACCTGCAACGGTCAAGACCTCACGCCTGCTGCCCTTGCGACGGCAGGTTCCCGCCCCGGCAGAATCCCCATCGGGATCTTCCGGTCAGCGTCCGGCGGGACGGACACCCCAGGAGACCAACCCGAAAGGGCCGGTCAGCCAGGTGCCGCACACGGCTCCCACCACCCCTCCGCGACACCCTCACCGGGTCCGCGGGGCAGCCCTCGGTCGCGGCTTCCACCGCCACGTGCACGCCACCCCCGTAACCGACCGGGATGGTAGCGCCAGCCGGATGTCCGGCTCGCCGAGAATCGCATAGGGAACCAGAGACGCTTAGTGATGACCCTCTATTACCGGGACGACGCGGTACAGGTCACCTCCGAAGCCATCCACGCGGGCGGGCATGTCATCGCGCTCGCCGACGTGGCGTACGTCTGGCACGCCCGGGGCGCGACCACCCTGGCGGTCCGCGGCCGCGTCCTGGGACGCGGAGTCCTGGTCGTGCTCCTGTCCCTGCCGCCGCTGGTCGCGCTGGTCTGTGTGGTCTCGCTGGCCTGGGCCGCGCAGGACCGCGGCAACTGGAAGCTCGCGCTGGTCATCCTGGCCGCCTTCGTGGTCGGCGGCCTGGTCCTCACCCCTTTCCTGGAGCTGCCGCTGGGCTGGCTGGACCGCTCCTACGAACGCGGCAACCGGGTGCACGAGCTGTGGGTGCAGCACCACGGGCGGGAGGTGATGCTGCTCCGCACGCCGGACGCGCTACGGTTCGGGCAGATCTACCGGGCCGTGCAGCGCGCCGTCGAACAGCAGGGCGACCGTCGATGACCACCCGGCGCTCCTAGCGCCGCCCACGCACACTGGGGAACATGGCGATTCCCCTCCCCCGGCCCGGCGCGGTCGTCGGCCTCACCCGCTCCGCCCTGGACCAGGCCCTCGGCTCGGCCGCCTCGCTCGCCGCCGTACCGGCCCGCGCCTTCGCGGTCCTCGACGAGGTCGAGGCGCTGCTGCGCCGGATCAACGGGGTGGTGGATCGGATCGAGAGCACCCTGGACCGCACCGACCGGGTGCTCACCGACGCGGAGACGGCGGTCCGCGAGGTCGCGGTGATCAGCGCCGCCGCCACCGGCGCGATCGAGACCGCCACCGAGGTCGCCGCGGCGGCTGCCGTGGTGGTCGGCGACGCCGAGCGGGTGGCCCGGGCCTCCCGCCGTCCCCGGCGAAGGTCACGGT
>NZ_JAEVHJ010000650.1:0-1453 GCF_016802855.1 Micromonospora sp. ATA51
CGTGCGCCACGAGGCGCTGATGTTGCCGTGCAGGAGGAAGTGCCTGCCGCCGGTCATCGCAGTGAACGGTAGAAGCTGAGGGCAGGCTGATCCCCGGGTTGGGGGTGAGGCCGGGAGCAGCCCTGACAATGAAGGGGCGGGTCGGTACCACCAGACGGCTCGTGCCCGCTAGCGAAGTCGGGAAGGCGTAAGGGAACTGAACCGGTGTCAGAAGCCCCGTCAGTCGTCAGCGATCTGTCGAACCTGGTGGATGGGTCGCTTTGCGGTGCTGGGCAGGTCGTGGCTTTTGGTCTGCCCGCTTCCGTCGTCCGTGTGATTTGGACGGCGGGAGGCCCCGGCCAAGACTGCGATGTGCGGCCGGTGGCGATGCCGTCGGGGTATAGCCGGACGCCGACACCCGACGCAACGGACATCAGTGAACGTGGGAAGCGGTCCGATGCCGCCCTCACCTGCCGGTTTCCAATCGGTGGGCGGGCAGGCGCAACGCCCGCTGTGGGTGTCGGATCGTGGCGGAGCCGCCGTAGTACTCCGAGGTCAGGAGAGCTGACCGCATGGGGAAGGGCGGCAGCGTGATGGGCAGCAAGCTCGATGGCGAAGAGTCGTTGAACAACGGCGAGTCGACGTGGCCGCTCTTCGGGGCGGCCGAGCGTCGGGTACTCGATCATCAGCGCAAGCTGCACCGATGGGCAAGAGCCGAACCGGGTCGCCGGTTCGCCGATGTGTTCAACCTGATCTGCGACCGGGCCACCCTCGTGGTGGCCTGGGAGCGGGTGGCGGGCAACCGGGGTGCGGTCACCGCCGGCGTGGACGGCCAAACTCGTGCCCACATCGGGCCGGAGGAGGTGGTGCCGTTCCTGCAGGAGTTACGCGATTCGCTGCGGGACGGCAGCTTCCGTGCTTTGCCGGTGCGGCAGGTGGCGATACCGAAGAAGAGCGGCAAGGTCCGCCTGCTCGGCATCCCCACCTTGCGTGACCGTGTGGCGCAGATGGCGCTCAAGCTGATCCTGGAGCCGATCTTCGAGGTCGACTTCTATCCGTCGAGCTACGGATATCGGCCGGGACGGCGTGCCCAGGATGCCATCGCGGAGATCCATCAGCTCGCCAGCCGCTCCTACGAGTGGGTGGTGGAAGGCGATATCACCGCCTGTTTCGACAACGTCGATCATCAGGTTCTCATGGACCTGGTGACCGAGCGCATCGCTGATCGCAAGGTGTTGCGACTGGTCCGCGCGTTCCTGCGGGCCGGGATCGTCGAACAGCACGGCGGGTTCGTCGACTCGCTGACCGGAACGCCGCAAGGCGGGGTCGCGTCTCCGCTGCTGGCCAACATCTACCTGTCCGTGCTCGACCGGCATTTCGCCCGGACCTGGGAACGGGACATGAGCCCACCGTGGCGGCGTCAACAACGCCGCCGCAAAGGGCTGCCGAACTACCGGCTGGTGCGTTACGCCGA
>NZ_JAEVHJ010000651.1:0-1438 GCF_016802855.1 Micromonospora sp. ATA51
CACCGCGTCGAGCATGTGGTCGCAGTGCAGGTGGGTGAGAAGGATGGCGTCGGGGGCGTGCAGCCCGACGTAGCGCTGGAGCGTGGAGAGCGACCCCGAGCCGAAGTCGACCAGAAGCCGGAAGCCCTCCGCCTCGACCAGGTACGCGGAGCAGGGGGACTCGGGGCCGGGGAAGCTGCCCGCGCAGCCGAGGACCGTCAGTCGCATCCGGTCGTCCCAATGTCACGCCGCGTAGTCGACGCGCCGGCAACCGCCCCGTCGATGATCTCTACCGACGCGTACGCCACGCTGCGCAGCCTACGCGTCGCCACTGCGGGTCAAGAATCATCTGCCGGAACATGTCATCAACGTGACACCCGTACGCGTATCGCGCCGGCAGGGCGTCGACGGGCCGGCCGGCGTCCCCGCCGACCGGCCCGAACCGGCTCGTCAGGCCCAGAGCTGCCCCTCCAGGGCGTCCTCGGCGTCCGCGAGGGTGCCGCCGTAGGCCCCGGTCGACAGGTACTTCCAGCCGCCGTCGCAGACCACGAACGCGACGTCGGCCCGGCGGCCGTCCCGCACCGCCTCGTGCGCCACCGCGAGAGCGGCGTGCAGGATCGCGCCGGTGGAGAACCCGGCGAAGATGCCCTCCACCTCGACGAGCTGACGGGTGCGCAGCACCGCGTCCCGGGTGCCCACCGAGAAGCGGCGCGACAGCACGGTCGCGTCGTACAGCTCGGGGACGTACCCTTCGTCGATGTTGCGCAGGCCGTAGACCAGCTCGCCGTAGCGGGGCTCGGCGGCGACGACCTGGATGCCGTCGACCTTCTCCCGCAGGTAGCGCCCGGTGCCCATCAGGGTCCCGGTGGTGCCCAGACCGGCTACGAAGTGGGTGATCGTCGGCAGGTCGTGCAGCAGCTCCGGCCCGGTCGTCTCGTAGTGCGCCCGGGCGTTCGCCTCGTTGCCGTACTGGTAGAGCATCACCCAGTCGGGGTGCTCGGCGGAGATCTGCTTCGCGGTGGCGACGGCCTGGTTCGAGCCGCCGGCGGCCGCCGAGAAGATGATCTCCGCGCCGTACATCCGGAGCAGTTGGACCCGCTCGGTGGAGACGTTCTCCGGCATCACGCAGACCAGCCGGTAGCCCCGCAGCTTGGCCACCATGGCCAGCGAGATGCCGGTGTTGCCGCTGGTCGGCTCCAGGATGGTGTCGCCCGGGCGGAGCCGGCCGGCCTCCTCCGCCGCGCGCACCATGAACAGGGCCGCGCGGTCCTTGATGCTGCCGGTCGGGTTCCGGTCCTCCAACTTCGCCCAGAGCCGCACCGGCGGCGCCCCCTCGGGCACCGTCGGCGAGAGCCGGGGCAGTCCGACCAGGGGCGTGCCGCCGCAGGCCTCGAGCAGGCTGTCGTACCGCGCCATCGCCGGCCGCCGGTCAGCGGGCGGCGACGGCCGACCGCGCCAC
>NZ_JAEVHJ010000652.1:0-1436 GCF_016802855.1 Micromonospora sp. ATA51
CTCGGCCTCGCGGCGGGCCTCGTCCCGCTCGGTGTGCGCGGCCGCCACCTCGGCGGACGCCTCGGCGCGCAGCCTCGCGGCGGGCCTCGTCCCGCTCGGTGTGCGCGGCCGCCACCTCGGCGGACGCCTCGGCGCGCAGCTGCGCGAGCTGCCGCTCCACCCCGGCGGGGGAGAGCTCGGCGTGCAGGGCCTCGGTGAGGGTGTCCACGATCTGGTCGAGGCGGTCGACCGCCTCCCAGGTCCGGGCGACCTGGCCGGGCAGGCCGGGGGCGTTGCGGTGACGCATCCGGGAGTTGCGCGACGCCCGCTGGCAGGCGCCGTCGTTGTCCCGGCAGTACCGGAACGGCCGGCCCGCACCGGCGCGCTGCGGCACCTCCCGTCCACAGTGGGCACAGGGGCGGGTGTCGGCGGTGGGAGTGGGCTGGGCGTCCATCGAGCGCGAAGTCTAGTGGCACCGGCGCGGGGAGCCGGTCGACGTCGCCACTAGGGTGGGCGGATGCCCGTCTCCCCGTACGTCGCCCGGATGCGCAAGCACATCGGCACCGACCTGCTCCTGCTGCCCGGGGTCAGCGCGGTGGTGCGCGATGACGCCGGGCGGGTGCTGCTGGCCCGGCGCAGCGACAACGGCCGCTGGTCGTTGCCGGCCGGCGTCATCGACTCGGGCGAACAGCCGGCGGACGCGGTGCTGCGGGAGGTCCTCGAGGAGACCGGGGTACGCGTCGAGATCGAGCGGGTCGGCGGGGTCGCCACCCACCCGGTCGTCTACCCCAACGGCGACGCCTGCGAATACCTCAACGTGTGGTTCCGCTGCCGCCCGGTCGGCGGCACCCCGACCGCGGACGGCGACGAGTCCACCGAGGTCGGCTGGTTCGACCCGGACGACCTGCCCGAGCTGGACGACTGGTCCCGGCTGCGGATCGACACCACCGTGAGTGAGGACGCCCCCACCTGGCACGCCCGGCCCGGCCAGCGGCACCCCGCGCTGGGCGACCGGACGCGCTCTGACGCTCCACGCCAGCAGGGGCGGGCCTGATCCGTCAACGCAGGAGCGGACGGCCGCGCCGTGGCCGCGTCACGGGGTGACCAGCGCTGCCCGGGACCGGTCGGCGGCGATCCGTACGGCCAGACCGGCCAGCACGGTGCCCATCACCCAGCGCTGCACCCGCAGCCACAACGGCCGCCGGGCGAAGAACGCCGCGATGCCGCCGGCGGTGAGCACGATCAGCGCGTTGACGGTCAGCGCGATCACGATCTGGGTGAGCCCGAGCAGCAGGCTCTGCGCGGCGACGTGGCCGTGCGCCGGGTCGATGAACTGCGGCAGCAGCGACACGTACAGGATCGCGATCTTCGGGTTGAGCAGGTTGGTGACCAGACCCATGGTGAACAGCCGCCGCGGCCGGTCCGGCGGCAGCGGCGCCGGCGCGAACGCCGACCGG
>NZ_JAEVHJ010000653.1:0-1431 GCF_016802855.1 Micromonospora sp. ATA51
TGAGCGGGCTTGGTGGCGGCGGCGCCAGGTGCTCCAGTGGTGGGCGTGGTCGGGCGGTGTCGGTTGATGCTGCAGTCTGGCCAGGAGCCGTCGTGTTTCGGGGACGGTCAGGGGGATCAGGCCGGGGTCTGCTGGTGGGGCCTGGTCGGGGATGGCCGGTGGTGGGGCTTGGGTGTCGGTGCGGGCGCGGAGTTGGGCGGCGGCGACGGCGCAGATGGCCAGGGCTGCCATGACCAGCACGGTGTGCCGGCGGATCGCAGTGTGCAGGCGGGCTTGGCACTGGTCGAGACCGAACTGGTCCTTGCCGAACTCGAAGTCCTCCTCGACAGGCCAGCGCAGCCCCGCGGCGCGGATCAGCCGAGTCATGGTCGTGGGTTGCCTCTCGGGCAGGTAGCAGTAGTGGAACGCCAGGTCACCGGTGCGTAGATGCCGGCGTACCAGCAGGACATGCTGAGGACTGGCGGTGGCGATCTGCGTCCACGCGTACCACCGCTGCCCCTTCGACCCCGTCCCGGCGGAACGCACCTCCCACTGGCGGGGGCCGACGAGTTGCTTGACGGCTTGTTGGCAGGTCAGCCGCACGCCGCCGCCCACATCGAGCAGGAACGTGCAGGCCACCCGCAGCACGTACGCCTGCTGTTGTTGTTCGAAGAACTCCCGCAACTGGGTGCAGCCGCCGTAGACCTCGTCGCCGCAGATCACGTCGAAGCGCACCCCGTCGGCGTACGCGTCCGTGCAGATGTCGATTGCCAGTTGTCCCTTGGTGCGGAACCGCAGGTCAGCCGGTAGTCCCATCGCGCGGGCGGTGTCCGGGTCGTCGATCTGCTCGGCGGGAATCCACTGCCGGGCACCGATCAACGCGTGCCCGACCTGCTCCCGCACGTACGACAGGTGCACCGTGTTGATGCCGTTGTCCACCCGACCCGCGCACCCCATGTACTGCCGCTTCACCCCACACGTGGCGGCGCCCCGCTTCTGCTGACCGGTCTCGTCCAACGCCCCCACCACCAGCCCCCGCCGCCGTCGGGCTGCCGTGCCCAGCCCGTCGACCACGAACCGGCGCACCAGGATCATCGCCTCGTCGCCGTCCCACACCGCCCGGTTCAGCAACCGCTGCGTCCGGTCCGGGCTACGGTCCCCGACGTGCTCCGCGATCGTCCACCCGTTGCGTTTCGGCAGGTCACTGGCCACCGCAGACACGTACCTCGTCGCCTGCTGCCAGGTCTGCGTCCGCACGAAACACGACCGCAGACACTCCAACAGCTCGGCCCGCAACCGTTGCACCCGCCGAGCCGCTATCCTGGCAGCCGCAGCCGCCCTCGATTTTGTTGTCTTCACACACACATGATCATCAGGGCGGCTGCACCCACCTCACCCGCCCCACCCGCGGCGTCCACCCTGGTCAGACAGCTAATGGCGGCTGCCGTACTA
>NZ_JAEVHJ010000654.1:0-1409 GCF_016802855.1 Micromonospora sp. ATA51
CGCCGCGCTGCGTAAGCGGTCGCTGGGCCGCAAGCGCGGCCTGGCCCTGCGCGAGCACGCCCTGGGCCTGGCCGCCCTGGACGCGCTCGCCGAGGACACCCCGCTGTGGCGTCGCCACGAACTGGTCTTCGCCATCCTCGCCTGCGAGTCCGAGCCGGTCGACCCGCGCCTCTGACAGCCCGCCCGACCCGGTCCGGCGCGACGCCGGACCGGGCTTCGGTAACCTGTGTGGCCGTGGACACAGCAGAGAAGACCCGGGTGCTTTCCGAGAGCATCGCCCTGAACCCGCTCGACCCGAAGGACCTGATCCACACCTTCGGGTTGATCGGCGTCTGGGCCATCCTCTTCGCCGAGACCGGCCTGCTGGTCGGCTTCTTCTTCCCGGGCGACTCGCTGCTGTTCCTGGCCGGCGTGGCCGCCTCGCCGGTGGCCGACGCGATCTTCGGCAGCGGAACCCGGCTCTCGCTGGCCGGCCTGCTGATCGGTGGGCCGCTCTGCGCGATCGTCGGCGCGCAGGTGGGGCACTGGCTCGGCCACCGGTACGGCCGCCGGATGTTCGACCGCCCCAACTCCCGCCTCTTCAAGCGGGAGTACGTGGAGAAGGCGGAGTACTACTTCCAGAAGTTCGGCCCGGCGAAGGCCGTGGTGCTGGCCCGCTTCATCCCGATCGTCCGTACGTTCCTGAACCCGGTGGCCGGAGTGCTCGGCATGCCGGCCCGGCAGTTCCTGATCTGGAACATCGTCGGCGCGGTCCTCTGGGTGGACGGCATCCTGCTGATCGGCTACCTGCTCGCCGACCAGATCTACAACGCGATCGGCGACAAGATCGACCGGTACATCCTGCCGGTGGTCGCCCTGATCATCGTGGTCTCGGTGCTGCCGATCTTCTTCGAGTTCCTCCGCGACCGGCGGGCCCGCAAGCGCGGCGAGGCGGCCGCAATGGTCGCCGCGGCCAGCGCGGCGGGCGTGGTCGACGCGGTGCGGGACGCCGTCGACGGCGAGGACGACCGCCGCCACGGCCAGCAGGGTCGCTGACCCCGGGTACGCCGATGGCCGGTCCCCTCGCGGGGGCCGGCCATCGGCAACGACCTGTTCGACCTGCGGGTGGTACGGATGACGGGCAGCCGTCACCGTCCGGTGGTGGCGCCACCCCTGGCACGCCACCCGACGTCGCCCCGGGCAGGGGCGACCATCCGGCCGTCGGACACGTCCGGTTTCAGCGGGCCTTCTTGGTGGCCCGCTTGCGCGGCGGGGTCAGCAGATCCGCGATCGTCGCGATCGCGCTCGGCACCAGCCGGTAGTACGCCCAGACACCGCGCTTCTCCCGCTCCAGCAAGCCGGCCTCGGTGAGGATACGCAGGTGGTGACTGACCGTCGGCTGCGAGAGGCCGAGCGGCGCGGTCAGGTCA
>NZ_JAEVHJ010000655.1:0-1404 GCF_016802855.1 Micromonospora sp. ATA51
CCGGGCGCGGCGCGGTCGGCCAGGCCGGGGCCGCCCGGAACCCGGCCAGCGCGGCCCGCGCGGAGTCCGTCGCCTCGTCCAGGCTGGGTACGGCCGGACCGACCACCACCGGCCCGTCGCCGAACGCCGTGAGCAGCTTCTCCGTCGCGCCCAGCGGTCGCCGCCCCGCCGAGCACGATGACCAGCCGGTCGCCGTGCACGCCGCCGATCACCTCCACCCCGATCCGTCGGGCCTGCCGGTAGACGGTGTGCAGCACGGCGGCCACCTCGCCGCCGGGGGAGCGGCCCACCGCCACCGCCACCGGTGGCGCGTCCGTCCAGCCCAGCGCGGCCGCCCGGCTGGCCAGTACGTCCGGCGAGTCGCCGCGCAGCAGGGCGTCCACCAGCAGGGCCTGCAACCGGGCGTCCCAGGAGCCGCGCGACTCGGCGGCGCGGGCGTACACCCGGGCGGCGGCGAAGGCGATCTCCCGGGAGAAGCGCAGCACCGCCTCGCGCAGCTGCTGCTCCTCGCCCTTCGCGGCCAGGTGCGACACCTGCTCCTCGACCACGTCGATGGTGACCTTGATCAGCGCCACGGTCTGCTGGAGGCTGATCGAGCGGGCCAGCGCCTGCGGGGCGGTGGCGAAGACCTCGTCGGAGACCTCCTGGGTGCTGTCCGCGGTGCCGCCGCCGGACTGCAGCCACTGCACCAGCGACCGGGCGCCCGCCTGGGCGACCAGCATGACCCAGGAGCGCTGGTCCGCCGGAAGTTCCCGGAACCAGGGCAGGCTCTCGTCCATCCGGGCCACGCTGGCGGTGGCCAGGGCCCCCGCCGCCCGTTCGATCCGGCGCAGCGTGGCCGACAGGTCGCTACCGCCCGGCTCGCTCACCGCTTCAGCCTGACACGCCCTGAGCAGGGACTCCACACCGAGGGGCCCGTCCGCCGGGCCGTCCGGCGGCCCGGGCCGACCTGATGATCTCCGCCGTCCGCCGATCCGGTACGCGGCGCACACGTCGTCCGCCCCGGCCAGTACGGTGTCAGGGCGCGTCGGGGCGACCTGCCCGACGGGCGATGGCGAACGTGAGGAGACCGGGATGGGGCACGGGGAGGCCGAGCACGGCTGCGCCCAGGGCGAGCCCTGCCGGCCGGGCCACCACGAGCAGGTGCCGTCCGCCAAGCATCCCCGCCGGCTCAGCGGCGTGCCGCACCAGGGGGAGCCGACCGCCGGGCGCGGGACCGACCGCGTCGACGACGACCCGCCCGCTCCCCGCCAGCGCGGGCCCGAGCCGGACGAGCTGGACCCGCCCGAGCCGGCGCCCGCCCAGAGGTCCAGCGTGCCGTCGCTGCGTGCCCGGAGCGCCTCGATGATCGCGTACCCGTGGAGTTCGCCCTGCTCCAGGACCGCCAGCAGCAGCGCGTCCAGG
>NZ_JAEVHJ010000656.1:0-1394 GCF_016802855.1 Micromonospora sp. ATA51
GGCCGCGCAGGACGCACCCCGCCAGCGGGCGTCGCCGGCGGCGCGGCGGCCCTGCTCGGCGGCGGTCAGGGCTCGGCGTTCGACGACGACTCGGACGCGCCGAAGGAGATCCCGGCCGTACCGTCGCTGGCGGTGCTCCGGCCGCGGCGGACGGGTGCGGCGGCGGCCGCCGGCGGCGCCGAGTCCACGGACGCCAACGGCAAGCCGCGCAAGCGCTGCCGAGCTGGGACGATGTCCTCTTCGGCACCGGTCCCGCGGCCCGCGAGTCCTCCTGATCCATCGTCCACCCTGGTCACGCGCGACGGCTCCAGGTCGCGGCGCGGCGTCAGACGCGCCGAACTGGAGTTGTCGTAAGGCACTCTAAGTGCCCGCGTGCCAGGGTGGACCCATGGAGTACACGAACCTGGGACGCACCGGCCTGTCGGTGAGCCGGCTCTGCCTCGGCACCATGAACTTCGGGCCGCAGACCACCGAGCCGGACAGCTTCGCCATCATGGACCGGGCGCTGGAACACGGGATCAACTTCTTCGACACCGCGAACGTCTACGGCTGGCAACTCGGTGAGGGCATCACCGAGCAGATCATCGGCCGCTGGTTCGCCCAGGGCGGCGGTCGCCGCGACAAGGTCGTCCTGGCCACCAAGGTCTACGGCAAGATGGGCGACTGGCCCAACGACCAGGGCCTGAGCGCCCGGCACATCATCCGGGCCTGCGAGGAGTCGCTGCGCCGGTTGCAGACCGACACCATCGACCTCTACCAGATGCACCACGTCTCCCGGACCACGCCGTGGGAGGAGATCTGGCAGGCGATGGAGACCCTGGTCGCCCAGGGCAAGGTCATCTACGTCGGATCGTCCAACTTCGCCGGTTGGCACATCGCGCAGGCGCAGGCGGCCGCCGGCCGGCGCAACTTCCTCGGCCTCGTCGCCGAGCAGTCCATCTACAACCTGCTGACCCGGCACGTCGAGCTGGAGGTGATCCCCGCCGCCCAGCACTACGGGCTCGGCATCATCCCCTGGTCGCCGCTGCACGGCGGGCTGCTCGCCGGGGTGCTCCGGAAGATGGCCGAGGGCGGTGCGGCGCGCGGCGCCAGCGGCCGCGCCGCGGACGCGCTCGCCGAGCACCGGCCCACCATCGAGGCGTACGAGAAGCTCTGCGCCGATCTGGGCCACGACCCGGCCGACGTGGCGCTGGCCTGGCTGCTCTCCCGCCCGGGGGTGACCGCCCCGATCATCGGCCCGCGCACGCTCGACCAGCTCGACGGCACCCTCGGCGCGCTGGAGGTCGACCTCGACGAGGCGACGCTGAAGCGCCTCGACGACCTGTTCCCTCCGGTCGGCAACGGCGGCCCGGGCCCGGAGGCTTTCCGGTCGACGCCAACACGCTCTATCCCCT
>NZ_JAEVHJ010000657.1:0-1378 GCF_016802855.1 Micromonospora sp. ATA51
GTGGTGGACGTCACCGGCGCCGGCGACGCCTTCGCCGCCGGCCTGCTCACGGCCTGGCTCGCCGGCGCGGATCCCCGCGCCGCCCTCGACCGCGCAGCGGACCTCGGCGCACCGCGGTAGCCACCGTGGGCGCCCGCCCCACCCCCTGACCCGCGCCTCACCCAGGCTCGCGGCGATCTTGCAGTTGGGGCCTTGACTCCATCCGATTCGACCGGGTTCGCCCGGGCGCCAAGTGCAAGATCGCGGGGATCAGGGTTCGACGTCGATGATCTTGTGGGGGCGTTCCTCCGCGGTGAGGCTCATTGGGGGGGTCTCGTCGCGGTGGCGGGGGTGGAGCTTGTTGGCGAGGCGATGCTCTTCCTTCGGGGGGCGGTCGTTGGCCAGTAGCACCGCCAGCCAGGGGATGAGCACCATCCCGAGGCCGAGCAGCGGCAGCCACAGCCAGAGCAGGGGTGCCTTCACGCCGACCAGGACGGCACCGAGCACCAGGCACGCCACCCGGATGCCCATCATCAGCACGTACCGCTTCTGTCGGCTGGTGAGCTGGTCGTCCTGGCTGCGCGAGGCGTCGGTGATCAGAATCGGCTGGTACGCCTGACGCTTCACGACGGACCTCCTCGAGGAGATTACGCCCCATCCTGTCACCCGAAGCCCTTGATCAGCGAAAGTTCGACTCACCCCGGGTTGCGTGTTACGCACGTGGTACGCTCCGCCCGTGGGCAGCCGGTTCAGCTTCACCGACGAGGCGTTGGACAACCTGCGGGTCTACGACGTCAGGCCCGGGGAAGTCTGGGAGGCCCTGCACAGCACGCGCCGGGTCATCCGGCACCTCGGCGACGACGTCATGGTCGTCTACGCGGTGTCCCACCGCGGCCGACGACTCGCCGTGCTGCTCGCCGAGGCCGACGGCACCGACCACGACTGGGACGTCCTGTCCGCGCGCGAGCTGAGCGACATCGAGGCGAAGCGCTACGACGAGGCGGTACGGAGATCTCGCCGATGAGGAGGCGGTCACGATGGACCGGAACGAGGCGACCAAGCGTTTCCACGGCGGCGACGACGCGCTGGCCGAGCTGATCGACGAGAGCCAGCCGGCGGAGTGCCCACCCCCGACACCGACGTGCCCATGGTCAGCCGCTCGGTGCGCCTCCCGCTGGAGACGTACGAGCGGGTCCGGGCGGCCGCCGAGGCCCGCGGCATCGGGGTGACCACCCTGATGCGACAGTGGATCGAGGCGGGCCTGGCCGAGCTGGACGACTCGGCGACCGTCTCCCTCGCCGACGTGCGCCGCGCGCTGGCCGCGCTCTCCCGCCCGACGGCGGCCTGACCGGTCGGCTGTCCCGCCCGACGGCCGGTCGACCGCCCGTCACAGCGGCGG
>NZ_JAEVHJ010000658.1:0-1357 GCF_016802855.1 Micromonospora sp. ATA51
CAGGGTGATTGCGTAGTCGGCCGACGGGTGCCCTGAGCTGGGAGTTCAAGGGGTGAGCGGCCTTTGTGGAGCGGGTGAGATCACGTCGGTGATCATGGAGTTCTTCACGCTTCACGACACCCGAGGAACCTCACCCGCCGATGTCATCATGCCCGATCCCGGTACTGTCCGCAGTCGCCGGTAGCCCTGACGCGCCACCACCCGCAGTCACCGATGGTGAGACAACAGGGCTGCTGCACGCCTTGTCGGCAGTCCCGGATCCCCGCTCGCCGCGCGGGATCCGCTACCCCCTCGCTGGGCTCCTGACGGTCGCGGTGTGCGCCGTGCTGGCCGGCGCGTCGTCGTTCACCGCGATCGTGGATTGGCTGTACGACCTCGACGAGACCGCCCGTGCCCGACTCGGGTTCGGCCGGGGCGTCCCGGCCACGACCACGATGTGGCGGCTGCTGATCCGCCTCGACGCCGACCTTCTCGCGACGACCCTCGCCGGCTGGCTGCTCACCCGGGCACGACCCGACACCCCCCGGCGGCCGCGGCACCGGCGGGTGGTCGCGATCGACGGCAAGACACTGCGGGGCGCCCGCCGCGCCGACGGCAGGCAGATGCATCTGCTGTCCGCGCTGGACACCGACACCGGCATCGTCCTCGCGCAGGTCACCGTCGCGGCGAAGTCCAACGAGATCCCGGCCTTCGGCCCGCTGCTGGACGCGGTGCAACGGGTGCTGGGCAGCCTGGAAGGACTGCTGTTCGTCGCGGACGCACTGCACACCCAGACCGGTCACGCCACCGAGATCGCCCAGCGCGGCGGTCACCTGCTCATTCCGGTAAAGGCCAACCAACCGACCCTGCACACCCAACTCACGACCCTGCCCTGGGCGCAGGTCCCGGTCGGCCACCAGACCCGCGACCGCGGCCACGGCCGCCGCGAGACCCGCACCGTCAAAGCCCTCACCGTGAACACCCCCGGCGGCATCCGGTTCCCGCACGCCCGGCAAGCCGTCCGGATCACCCGCACCCGCACCATCGCTGGCAAGACCAGCCGCGAAACCGCCTACCTCACCATCTCGCTACCCGTCGCCGACGCCCACCCGACCGACCTGACCGACTGGATCCGCCGCGAGTGGCTCATCGAAAATCGTGTGCATCACGTCCGAGATGTGACGTTCCGTGAAGACCTGCATCAAGCCCGGACCGGCACCGGACCCGCCGTCCTGGCCACCCTGCGTAACACCGCGATCGGCTACCACCACACCGCTGGCGAGACCAACATCGCCCGCGCCACCCGACGCGCCAACCGCCGCCCACACGACCTCATCACCGCCGTGACCAGCAGCAACCCCAGAACGCAATGACCCTG
>NZ_JAEVHJ010000659.1:0-1347 GCF_016802855.1 Micromonospora sp. ATA51
CTGGCTCGGACTGGGCCGCGGCCGGCCGGCGGGGTCGGCCTGGTCGGTTGGCGGCTGCGGGCGCACCCTCATTCGTCGGCGAGGCCGAGGACGAGCTCGGACGGGTCGAAGGGGTCGGCGGTGCCCGGCGCGCGGCGGGTCTCCGGCGAGCCGAGCGCGCGGGCCAGCGTCCCGTCGAAGTCGGCGATGTTGACCGAGCCGTCCCACACGAGCAGCAGGGTGGAGACCGTGTGCTCGACGGTGGAGTGGGACAGGTCGTAGTGCGCCGCGCCGCTGACCGCCGGGTGGGTGGCCCACAGGTCGTACCCGGTCATGAACAGGTCCAGGTCGAACTGCTTCGCCAGCGCCATCAGCTCGCCGCGGCCGGTGTCGTCCACCCCGGCGAATGCCTCGTCCAGACCGAGCAGGCGGGGCGCGTCCAGCCGGGCCGAGCTGAACAGGGCGTTGGCGGCGGCGAACAGCGGCAGGTGCAGCGACACCGACTGTTCGCCACCGGAGAGCTGGCTGTGCCGGGCCCGGGTCAGGGCCTCGGTGCCGCCGCCGGGCCGGTGCAGGGTGAAGGCGAACGTGCGCCACTGCCGGTAGTCGAGCACCTCACCCAGCAGTTCCCGGTACGGCCGCTCGAGGTGCATCGCCCGTGCCGCCTTGATCCGGGCGGCGAAGTGCCGGCGCATGGTGGTGAGCTGCGCCGGCCCCAGCCGGGCCGGATCCCGTTCCAGCAGCTTGCAGACCTCCCGCTGCTCAGCGTCGAGGTCGTCCGCGAGCCGCCAGCCGACGCCGACGGTGAGCCCGGAGGACATCCGGCGGGCCCGCATCTGGGTGTCCATCGCTCCCACCAGGTCACGGGCCTCGATGGTGCGGTGGTGGATCTGCCGGGCGAGCTGGCCGAGCAACGCGTCCTCCAGCACTCGCTGCTCGGCATCGGTGAGCAGCTGTTCCTGGTCGCGTCGCTCGCGGGCGATTCGGTCGGCGAAGTGCGCCACCGGGGTGAGCCCCTGCTCGTCGACGACTCGGACGACGATGACCCCGTCGTCGGTGTCCCACTCGGGCCGCTGGTCGAGCCCGGCCGCCGGCAGCTGCGCCTGCAGCTCGGTCAGCGCGGTGGTGAGGCGGGTGGCGCTCTGCTTGAGCGAGGTCTCGGTCGGACTGAGCTCCCGGGTGGCCGCGAGGATCGCCTCGTGCAGAGCGGTCACCTGCGGATCCAGGTCCGAGCCGGGTCCGTCGTCGGTCGCCCGGGCCGGCCACCGCAGCTCCGTCGGGCAGCGCAGCAGCCCCAGCAGGTCCGGTCGGGCGTACGGGCGCAGCCGCAACGCGTCGTGGTGCGCCTCGGCCACCGCCGCGGCGACG
>NZ_JAEVHJ010000660.1:0-1337 GCF_016802855.1 Micromonospora sp. ATA51
CCCAGCCGATCCGGGCCGCCGCGCCCGCGGGCGGCCGGACCGGCGCCGTCGCGCCGAGCGCCCGCAGCCCGGGCTGGATCAGCAGCACCGCCGGCACCGCGACCGCCGGCACCGCCAGGAAGACCCACCGCCAGCCGAGGTGCTCGACGATCAGGCCGGCCAACGCCGGACCGACCAGCGACGGGACGACCCAGGCCGCCGCGAACGCGGCGAACACCCGCCGCCGCAACTCCTCCGGGTACGCCTGACCCACGATCACGTAGAGCGCCACCGACAGCAGGCCCGAGCCGAAGCCCTGCACCACCCGGCCGACGACCAGCACCCCCATCGCCGACGCGCTCCCGGCGACCAGCAGCCCCACCACGAACCAGGCCACCCCGTGCCACATCGGCGCCCGGGGTCCCCGCGCGTCGCACCAGATGCCGGAGACCACCATCGCGACCACGCCGGAGGCGAACGGGCCACCGAAGGCGAGCGCGTACAGGGCCAGCCCGTCCAGGCTGCGGGCGACCGTCGGCATGGCGGTGCCGACGGCCAGCGCCTCGAACGCCAGCAGGGACACCAGGGCGATGCTGCCCACGGTCATCGCCCGCAGGCGCGGGGCGTACAGGTGCTCGGGCGGGGCGGCCGGAGCGGCGGTGGCGGTCACCGGCGGGCCGCGCGGGGTGTGGTCGGCATGCCCTCAGCCTCGGCCCTCAACCCGGGTTGAGGTCAACCGTGAGCCCCGTCTCGTCAGGCCGACTCCAGCGCCTCGCCCACCCCCTTCACCAGCCCGGACATGTGCTGGTCGGCCAGCAGGTGCCCGGCGGTGATCACCAGGGCCAACGGCCACTCGATGACCTGCAGCGCGGCCAGCACCCCGAGCCCGGCGTAGTAGGCGACCTTGTCCGGCGGCGGCACCGCCACCTCGCCGAGCATCGGGATCTCCACCCGCCGGCCGTACGTGCGGAGCGTCTCGTGTCCCCCACTGAGGTTGCGCGTCAGCGTGCTCATCCCGACCTCCCCGGTTCGCCCCACCATCGACGTCCGAACCGGCATTCCACCGGCGACCCGGTCCATGCCCCCGCCCGGCAGGGAAACTTCCCCTGCTCGCAGGGCATAACGGACTCTCCGTCGGGAAGCCAGGCCGCCGGGACGAGGCGCGGGAGGCGAGATGGCGTACGGCGAGCGCGGCAGCGGCACCGGGGAGCAGGGCCGGCGACTCGGCCGTACCGCTCGATGACGTCGCTGGGCCGGGTCGCGGCCGGCTCCTGCCGCCGGTCGGCGTGCCGGAAGCCGTCGCGCACGCGGTCCGTACCGTCGCCGCCGCCGTGCCGGACGCGGCCCGGGCCGCCACC
>NZ_JAEVHJ010000661.1:0-1334 GCF_016802855.1 Micromonospora sp. ATA51
TCGACCACCACGTCGACGACTACATCGCCCGCGCACGACTCAAAACCGCAGCCTGAAAACCTGACTCAGTTGTTCAGATTCTCGAACCCAAGGATCTAGGGAGCGGAGGGGGCCCAGACATCGGGGAACGGCCCCGGCTCGTCCCCGATCCGGCGAGCACCGGCCGGCCGGGCAGGACCGGATGGACCAACCGGACAGAAAGGGCTTTTCCGGGTACGAACCCGGCGGCGCGCCGGGACCACCGGTCAAGGCACACCGGCGCAACCCGGAGCCGCCTCGGGGTCAACCCCTCAGGGCACCGCGGGGACGGGGCTGGCAGCGCGGGCAGCTGTACGACGACCGGTTCATGAACGCCTCGCGCCGGATCGGCGTGCCGCACCGCGGGCAGGGCTCGCCCTCCCGGCCGTACGCGCTCAGCGACCGGTCGAAGTAGCCGCTCTCGCCGTTGACGTTGACGTACAGCTCGTCGAAGCTGGTGCCGCCCTGCTTGATCGCCTCACCGAGCACGTCCCGGACGTGTCCGAGCAGCCGCTGCGCGGCCGGGCCGGTCAGCGCGTCGGTGGGGCGGGCGCCGTGCAGCTTCGCCCGCCAGAGCGCCTCGTCGGCGTAGATGTTGCCCACCCCGGAGATCAGGGTCTGGTCGAGCAGCGCCCGCTTCACCTCGGTCCGCCGCCGGCGCAGCGCCGCCACGAAACCGGCGTCGGAGAACTCCGGGTCCATCGGGTCCCGGGCGATGTGCGCGATCTCGTCCGGCAGCTCGGCGCCGCCCTCGCTGACCGACAGCCCACCGAACGTGCGCTGGTCGACGAAGCGCAGCTCCGGGCCGTCGTCGGCGAACCGGAACCGGACCCGCAGGTGCAGCTCGTCGGCCGCGCCGACCGGTTGGAGCAGCAGCTGGCCGGACATGCCGAGGTGGCCGATCAACGCGTCACCGCTGTCCAGCGGCAGCCAGAGGTACTTGCCCCGGCGGCGGACGTCGGTCACCGTCCGGCCGGTCAGCACGTCGGCGAAGTGCCCGCCGCCCGGGGTGTGCCGGCGCACCGCGCGCGGGTGGCGCACCTCCACGGAGGCGATCCGGCGGCCGATGACCCACTGGGCCAGGCCCTGCCGGACCGTCTCGACCTCGGGCAGCTCAGGCACGGCCGGCGCCCGCGTCGGCGGTCTCGCTCCCGGCGTCGCCCGACGCGCCGTCGCCGCGCCGCGCCCGCCTCGGCCTGCTCGGTCAGCATCCGCCAGGCCGACTCGGCGGCCCGCTGCTCGGCCTCCTTCTTGCTCCGGCCCTCGGCGCCGCCGTACCGGTTGCCGGCGACCACCACCCAGGCGGTGAAGGTCTT
>NZ_JAEVHJ010000662.1:0-1329 GCF_016802855.1 Micromonospora sp. ATA51
CCGCGGGCCGCCCCGGTGGTCCGGCCGGTCGACGCCACCCGCGCCGACCCGTCCGCCGTCCGCGCCCTCGTCGAGGACTTCCAGGCCGGGGTACGCCGGGCCGAACGCGCCGCCGCGCCGGTCGAGCCCACCCCCGGCGGCCCCGGCTGTGCCGGCGGGTGCCCGGGGCGAACCTGGCCGTCACCCCGCCGCAGGCGCCGCTCACCAGGCAGCCCACCGGAGACCCGGCCGAGGTCCGCAACCTCATCACCGAGTTCGAGGCGGGCGTCGCCCGCGCGCTGCGCGAAGTCGGTCCAGACCACCATCGCCACGAAGAGGGATCATCACCGTGACCAGTCCCTTCCTGCACGACAACGTCGACCACCCGCCCGCCGGGGAGCTCAGCCCGGAGGCCCGCACCTTCAACTGGCTCCTCGACTCGTTCACCTCCAGCACGGCCGGCGTGATGGAGGCGATCGCGGTCTCCTCGGACGGGCTGCTGATGGCGATGTCCGCCATCAAGGACCGGTCCAACGCCGAGCGGCTCGCCGCCGTGGTCTCCGGGATGACCAGCCTGGCCGGCGGCGCGGCCAGCTGGTACGCGCTCGGCGGTTTGAACCGGGTGATCGTCGACATGGCCGAGGGCTACCTGCTGATCAGCGCGATCAGCAGCGGTTCCGTGCTGGGCGTGGTCGCCGACCGGTCGGCCAACCTCGGCACGGTGGCGTACGAGATGACCCTCTTCGCCGGCCGGGCCGGCGGCGCCCTGAGCCCACGGCTCATCGCCGAGCTGAAGAACGCCGTTCAGCAATGATCCCGGAGGTGGCCGGCGAGGAACGGGATCCGGAACCCGGCGGTCGCCGTCCCCGGCCGCCGAGCCGGCGTCCGCCACCACGCCGTACCCCGTCGACGAGGTCGGAGAGGACGCCGGAGAGCCGGCGGGCCTGCGTCCGTTCGTGCTGACCTCCGGACGGGTGGCCGGCGCCGACCCGGCGATCGGGCTGGAGACCCAGGTGACCGCCCGGCCGGAGAGCGGACTCTGGGCGGAGTCCTGCCGGCTCGCCCCGGAGCTGCGGGCCATCGTGGCGCTCTGCGCGACCCGATCTCGGTCGCCGAGATCTCCGCCCGGACGCGGATGCACTTCGGCGTGACCCGGGTACTGGTCGGTGACCTCCGGGCCGCCGGCCACCTCGACGTGCAGGGGAGCGGCGCCGAGGCCGCCGACCCCGACATCATCCTGCGACTGATTGACGGGCTCCGTGCGATCTCCTGAATGGCCCGCCGCCGCCACCGGCGGCCTCGCCGCCAACAGCGCCGCCGTCCGGTACGGGATGCCGGCGGGACCCGCCC
>NZ_JAEVHJ010000663.1:0-1329 GCF_016802855.1 Micromonospora sp. ATA51
GGAGTCCGCGCGGCGCGGACGGCCGACGAGGCGGTGGAGGCCGCCGGGCGGCTCGGCTGGCCGGTGGCGTTGAAGGCCGCCGCGCCCGGCCTGCGGCACCGCCTCGACCTCGGGGCGGTCCGTCTCGACCTGGCCGACCCGGCCGCGCTGCGCCGGGCGTACGCGGAGATGGCCCCGGTCTTCGGCCCGGAGGTGCTGGTCCAGCCGATGGTCCCGCCCGGGGTGGCCTGCGTCGTGGAGGTGATGGAGGATCCGGCGTTCGGGCCGGTGGTCGGCTTCGGGCTCGGCGGCGTCGCCACCGAGCTGCTCGGCGACCGGGCCTGGCGGGCGGTGCCGCTGACCGACCGGGACGCCGCCGAACTGGTCGACGAGCCCCGGGCCGCGCCGCTGCTGCGCGGGCACGGGGTGCCGAGCCGGTGGACCGGGCCGCGCTGGTCGACCTGCTGCTGCGGGTCGGCGGCTCGCCGACGAGCAGCCCCGGGTCCGCTCGCTGACCCTCAACCCGGTGCTGGCCCGCCCGGACGGCATCTCGGTGCTGCACGCCTCCGTGCGCACCGGCGCCGAGGCGCCCCGCCCGGACACCGGCCCGCGCCGGCTGTGAGGCTCAGCCCCGGCTGGAGATCTGCTGCACCGCCCAGGCGTTGCCGTCCGGGTCGGTGAAGAAGACGAAGCCCGCGTTGTCCTGCCCGACCGGAGCGGAGAGTCAAGGGCATCGCACGGCGAAGGCCCCGACGAATCGCCGGGGCCTCCGATTCCGACCGCTCAGCAGGCGTACGCCTCCAGGCGGTTCGCCCGCTCCGGGGCGCGCAGCTTGAGCAGCGTCACCTTCTCGATCTGCCGGATCCGCTCCCGGGACAGACCGAACTCCCGGCCCACCTCGTCGAGGGTACGCTGCCGGCCGTCGTCCAGGCCGAACCGGAGCCGGATCACCGCCTGCTCCCGCTGGGAGAGGGTGGCCAGCACGATCCGGACCTCGTTGCGCAGCTCGCCGTTGGCGGCGGCGTCACCCGGCTCGGCACGCGGGTCCACCGCGGCGACGAAGTCACCGAGCGCGCTCTCCCCGTCGTCGCCGACCGCCTGGTCCAGGCTGACCGGCTCCCGGTCGTACGAGATCAGCTCGATCACCTGGAACTCGGGGACGCCCAGCGCGGCGGCCACCTCGGCGACGGTGGGCTCCCGGCCCAGCGAGACCGACAGTTCCCGGCGGGCCCGGACCATCCGGTTGACCTGCTCGACCATGTGCACCGGGATGCGGATGGTGCGGGCCTGGTCGGCCATGGCGCGGGTGATGGCCTGGCGGATCCACCAGGTGGCGTAGGTGGAGAACTT
>NZ_JAEVHJ010000664.1:0-1315 GCF_016802855.1 Micromonospora sp. ATA51
GAAGTCCTCCAAGGACAGTACGTCGACTGTCGTGCGCCCGGTCATGGCTGCATCCCCGTAGTCATCGTCGATAACCGTTGGCCATGCCCAGGTTAGTCGGGGTTCGCCCGGCCCACCGGCTCCGGGCCGTACGAAGGCGGGTTCGCCCGGCCTACCGGGTCAGGGCCGTACCGCTGCGGGTTCGCCCGGCCGACCGGCGCGGAGCCGGCGTCCGGGCGACGCCCGGGGTCGCCCGGCAGGCGGGGAAACTGGGCGTCCGGGACCGGGACGCGCCCGGAGGCGCCGCCGGAACCGGGACCGCCGAACTTCCGCCCGTCAACCCCCTCCGGGCGGTAGTGTGAATCTTCCCTCCCCACGACCCCCTCCTCCCCCGTCGAAAAGCACCTTGGGTGACACTACTTCGGTCCGAACACTATGCGGCGGCCGGAGCCGGCGGGTGCGCATTCACCTGTCCGGGGAGCGGCGCCACTGGTTTCCGTTAGCCAGCGTGGGCAAACGAGGGAGCGTGGAAGATGGATTTCGACGTCACGGTTGAGATCCCGAAGGGTCACCGCAACAAGTACGAGGTGGACCACGCGACCGGCCGGATCCGGCTGGACCGTACCCTCTTCACCTCCACGCAGTACCCGGCCGACTACGGCTTCATCGAGGGCACCCTGGGCGAGGACGGCGACCCGCTGGACGCGCTGGTGCTGGTCCCCGAGCCCACCTTCCCGGGCTGCCTGATCCGCTGCCGCACCATCGGCATGTTCCGGATGACGGACGAGAAGGGCGGCGACGACAAGGTCCTCTGCGTGCCCTACGAGGACCCCCGCCAGGAGCACCTGCGCGACATCCACCACCTGGGCGAGTTCGACCGGCTGGAGATCCAGCACTTCTTCGAGGTGTACAAGGACCTCGAGCCCGGCAAGTCGGTCGAGGGCGCCACCTGGGTGGGGCGTACCGAGGCGGAGGCCGAGATCCGCGCCTCGTACCAGCGCGCCAAGGACGCCGCCGAGCACGGCGAGGCGCACTGATCATCGGACGTGTGACAGGTCCGGGTCGCTCGGCGACCCGGACCTTCGCGTCTCAGCCGAGCAGGTCGCGGGCCCGGTCGTAGAGGTCGAGCACCGCACAGGCCACCGGCACCACGGAGACCACCAGCGCGGTGTCGGTGAGGTCGGCCAGCCGGCCGAGGTACGGGGAGACCGGCCGCCGGGCGTACGTGGCGCCGGCCGCCACCGCGACCAGGGCCAGGGCGAGCCCGCCGACGGTCAGCGCGAGCAGCCGGCGGAGCCGGCCGGCCGGCGAGCACCGCGCCGAGCAACGCGGATCC
>NZ_JAEVHJ010000665.1:0-1313 GCF_016802855.1 Micromonospora sp. ATA51
CCGCCGGCCGGCGCGTCCCAGTCCGAGCCAGGCTGGCGGCGGCTGCCCGACGACCCGGGCTGGCGGCGGCTGCTGACGGCCGCCCGGCGCAGCCTCGAGCGCACCGGTGGACGACTCGATGCCGCCGTGACCCTGACCGCCCCCACCGACGACGAACGTGTCGTGATCATCGGGATCACCGGTGCCCACCGGTCCGCCGGGTCGGCGCGGCTCAGCGTGCGGCTCGCCGACGTGGACGACCAGCTTCGCGCGGTCCACGGGGTGGGCCTGCTCGACCTGCTCTCCGCCACGGTCCCGCTGCGCAACCGGCCCGCCGAGGCGGAACGCGAGGCAAAGGCTCGGGACGACCTCCTCACCCTCGCCCGGGAGAGCCGGCACGCCGCCGCCGTCTGGTACGCCGACTGGCTCGACGGCCTACGCCGCGACGGCACCCTCACCCGCGCCATCCGGGCCGGGCTGCCATTCCGCGACATGCTGCGGGTGCTCGACGCACTGCCCGCGCCGGACGAGCCGATCCCGGTCTTTGCCGACCGGGTGCTCGACGACACGAAGGCCCTTGCCGAGGGTCCGCTTCGCGGGCTCGTGCTGCGGGCCCTCGCCGCCTGGCAGCAGGTGCCCGTGCCCACCGGCGGGGAGCCCGAACGGGCTCTGTGGGAATCCGTCGGGCTGGTTCCCGATGACCTCGCCAGCCAGGTGTTGATACTCAACCTGCCCGCCAGCGGCGGCCTGCTGGGACGGTGGCTGACCGAGGCCGCGGAAGCGGGCGTGCCGATGCGGGTCACCCTGCACCAGCTCCGCCTCGCCCCGCTCACGCTGACCTGCGACGAGATCTTCGTCTGCGAGAACCCGGCCGTGCTTCGGGCCGCCACCGCCGCGCTCGGCGCGCAGGCGCCGCCGCTGCTCTGCACCGAAGGCACGCCCTCGATGGCGGTGCACGCCCTGCTGCGCGCAGCGCACGGCGCGATGATCCGATGGCGCAACGACCTCGATTGGACGGGCGTACGGCTGACCGCCGCGGCCCTCGAGCGCTACCCGACGGCCGTTCCATGGCGGATGACCACGACCGAGTACGAGACCGCGGCGGTGTCCGGTTCGGCCCTGCTCGGCGCCCCCGCCCGGACGCCCTGGGACCCCACGTTGTCCGACATGATGCGCCGTGCCGGGCGCGCGGTGATGGAGGAGCGGTTGATCGACCTGCTGCTGGACGATCTGCGCGAGGCGGGACGGCGGGGGCCGGTCGCCGCCGAGGCGCGGGGAGGAGGGCGCGACCGGCGGTGGCGGCCTCGACCCACGCCGGCCGGTGCGCCGGTCAG
>NZ_JAEVHJ010000666.1:0-1293 GCF_016802855.1 Micromonospora sp. ATA51
CGCCCGCCGCCGCGGCATCGACTTGCCGTACTGACATCGTCAAGGCGGATCCCACTGTGACGATCACCAAATGCAGCGTGAAGGACGGCGGGCTCCTTCTCGAACAGCGGCGCCGCCGGCTGGGTCGGCGTGATGGGCTCGAACAGCGGCGCAGCCGGCTGGGTCGGCGGTACGGCGGTCCCGCGCGGCGTGCCGGGTTCGAACAGCGGTGCGGTCGGTTCGGTCGGGGGCGTGGCCGGTTCGGTGCGCGGTTCCACGGCGAACGAAACGGTGGGATCGGCGGCGCCCGCCGAGGGCGCTCCCGACCGGTCCGCGTCGGCGGAGGTCGCCGCCGATCCGGCGGCGGGAGCGGTGGGCACCTCGTACGGTTCCGGTCGGATGGGCTCCGCCGGCTCCGTCCCGGCCGGACGGTCGTCGGCCCACCCCGCCGGATGATCGCCCGCCGGCTCGGTGAGGTCGCGGGACTCGATGACGGTGCCCTCGATGACGATCGGCGAGAAGGTCCGCCGGGGCGCGGGCGGGCCCGACACCGGCTCGGCGATCGACGGGGGCAATTCCTCCACCTCGGCTGGGGCGACGAACGGCGGGGCGGCCGGTCCGGCGGGAGCGAGGATCGGCTGGGTCTCCTCGTCCGCCCCGGGCCCCCCGGCGGGCGTCGGACGACGACGGGGCAGGGCCTGGGCGGCGTCACCGCCGGCGGCCGGGTCGGCGGGGCGGAACGCCACGGGCGACTCGGCCGCGGGCGACTCGGGCCGCGCACGCGGAAGCCCCCGCGCCGGCTCGGCGGGGCTGTCCACCCGGAAGGCGCGGCTGGCCTCCTCCGGCACCGGTTCGCCCAGCGGCCGACGACGCGGGAACGGCTGGCCGCCCCGACCGAGGCGGGACGGCGGCACGGCCCGGTCACCGGTGCGGTGCGTTGTGTCCAGCGGTGACGACCGCCGGGACAACCGCCCGGACGCGGGCTCGAAGAACGACCGGGTGGGCATGACCTCCGCGTCGCCCCGCCCGCCGTTCGCGGGCCCCGCCCCGGGCTGGCCGGAGGTCGAGGCGGAGGTCCGGCCGGAGCCGAACGGGTCCTGGTCGTCAGGGCGGCGGAGGTCGTCGAGCCAGCCGGAGAGGCCCTCGGCGCCGTTCTCCGGCCGCGCCGCCGGTCCGGGCCGGGCACGGCCGGAACGGTCGAGCGGTCCGGTCGGCTCGGTGCCGCTCCAGCCGACGGGTGCGCCCGCCCCGGGCCGGTCGCCGGAGCCTCGGTCACCGGCGCCGGTCGCGGACCGGGCCGGCTCGCCGCCGGTC
>NZ_JAEVHJ010000667.1:0-1291 GCF_016802855.1 Micromonospora sp. ATA51
GGCAAGGGTGCCCTGCTTCGTCGGGAAGGCCTGTACACGTCGCTGCTCGCGGCGTGGAAGCACCAGCGTGACGCCGGCGCCCGCGAGGCCCTGGCCAAGCCGGCCGGGCGACCGAAGACCGACCCCGCGGTGCGGGAGGCAGCCCGGTTGCGGGCCGACAACGAGCGCCTGCGCGCCGAGTTGGACAAGGCCCGCACGGTGATCGAGGTCCAGGGAAAACTCTCCGCGCTGTTGGGGCAACTCGCGACCGACAGCCAGCACAGCGGGAGCGAGCCGACACCATGATCGACGCTGCGATCACCGAGCTGACGCCGCTGATCGGGGTCCGGGCGGCGTGCCGGGCCACCGGCCGGCCGCAGGCCAACCACTACCGCCGCCACCGCCAGACACCCCTGCCACCACGGCCGGCGCGCGAACTCAGGCCGCAGCCACGCGCCCTGACCTTGGCCGAGCGTGACAGCGTCCGGGCGCTACTCAACAGCCCCGACTTCGCCGACATGGCCCCCGCGGCCGTCTACCACACCCTGCTCGACGAGGGCGTGTACGTGGCGTCGGTGTCGAGCATGTACCGGATCCTGCGCACCCACGGCGAAGTCAGGGAGCGCCGCCGCCACGCGGTGCACCCGCCGAAGGTCAAGCCCGAGCTGATCGCCGACGCCCCCAATCGCGTGTGGTCGTGGGACATCACGAAGCTGCGCGGCCCGGCCAAACGGGACTTCTACCACCTCTACAGCGTGATCGACATCTACAGCCGCTACACCGTCGCGTGGCTGCTCGCCGAACGCGAAGACGCCGCCCTGGCCGAACGGCTGCTGTCCGACGCGATCACCAAGCAGGGCATCCCCCAGGAGCAGTTGACCATCCACGCCGACCGTGGCACCTCCATGGCGTCCAAGACCGTCGCGCAGATGATGGCCGACCTCGGCGTGACCAAATCCCACTCCCGGCCCAGGGTCAGCAACGACAACCCGTTCTCCGAGGCCCAGTTCAAGACCCTGAAATACCGGCCCGACTTCCCCGACCGCTTCGGCAGCATCCAGCACGCCCGAGCGCACTGCCGTGCCTTCTTCACCTGGTACAACACGATCCACCGACACTCCGGCATCGGCTGGCACACCCCACACGACGTCCACCACGGCCACGCCCAACGAGTCCGCGACGCCCGTACCGACGTCCTGACCACCGCCTACACCCGCAACCCCGAACGATTCGTCCGCGGCATCCCACAACCACCCGCCCTACCCGAGGCCGCGTGGATCAACAAGCCCGACGACGAGCCGACTCAGTCAAC
>NZ_JAEVHJ010000668.1:0-1273 GCF_016802855.1 Micromonospora sp. ATA51
ACCCACCCCGAAGCAGACCCGACCTGCAACGGTCAAGACCTCACGCCTGCTGCCCTTGCGACGGCAGGTTCCCGCCCCGGCAGAATCCCCATCGGGATCCTCCGGTCAGCGTCCGGCGGGACGGACACCCCAGGAGACCAACCCGAAAGGGCCGGTCAGCCAGGTGCCGCACACGGTTCCCACCACCACCCCGCGACGCCCTCACCGGGTCCGCGGGGCAGCCCTCGGCCACGGCTTCCACCGCCACGTGCACGCCACCCCGATCACCGACCGGAGCGGTAGTGCCGGCCGGATGTCCGGCTTGCCGAGGATCGCATAGGGAACCAGAGACGCTCATCCGTCCCTGGCTGGCGGCGAATCCGGCCAGCGGCAGGATCACTTCGCTGGGGATGGGCGGGAAGAGGTTCTCCAGCGCGACGGCGAGCCCGGCGCCGGGGCCGCCGAGGCGTTCGACCAGTCCGGTGACCCAGCCGACCGGCCCCTCGGAGGCCGGCTCCGCGGCCCTCGGGGCGGCGGCAGCGGGGACGAGGGCGAGCTGCGCGGTTCCGATCATCCGACAAAGTTACGGTACGTTCCGACGGTCGACCATGGAATCGGTCCGGGTGCCGGGAACGACAGTGCGCGCGGATGCTGCGGCCCGGGTCCGGCTGGGCGGCAACGGTACGCCTCGGCTGAGCCGGCTCAGCCCTCGTTGCCGCGGCCACCCCGCAGCTGCGCGTACGCGGTCAGCAGCTCCTCCAGCCGGGCGGCGGTGTCGGCGTCGATTCGCTCGTCGTCGACCGCCTCGGCGACGCGTTCGCGCAGGTCGGCGATCCGCTTGGCGCGGTCCTTGGGCTTGCCCCGGTCCAGTTCGGCGGCCTTCTCCCGCAGGTCCTCGGCGGTCTTCGGGTCGACCTGGCCCCGCGCCTCCGCCTCGGCGAGCACGTCGGCGAACGCGGCCTCGAGCTGGCGCAGGGTGACCGGCGCCGGCTGGGTCGTCGGGTCGGAGGAGGGCGCGGAGGTGGCCGGCTCGGGCGGGCTGGACGACTCCGCGGTGGATTCCTCGACCGGGGCCGCGGTGGTCCGGTCGGCGGCCGGCGGGTTCTCGGAGCCGCCGTTGAGCGCGAGCATGCCGACCAGGCCGAGCAGCAGCGCGAGACCGGCGGCGACCAGCACGCCGAGCAGCCGGTTGGACGGGGTCGCCGGCCGTTGCGGCGCCACCGGGTGGCACCGGGCGGACGGCGGCCGGCGCCCGCTCGATCAGGGTCGGCGGCTGCTCGTGCCGGGTCACCGT
>NZ_JAEVHJ010000669.1:0-1272 GCF_016802855.1 Micromonospora sp. ATA51
CCCCGCCGGCGACGTGGTGCCGGCCCGGGTCGCGCAGCAGCGCCCGGTCGCCGATCAGCAGCGGCAGCGGGCGGGCCAGCCGCAGCCGTGCCGTGTCGGGGCCCAGCGGTCGTACCCGGGCGGGCACCGCGGCCGAGCCGACGTGCAGGGTGAGGGTGGCCGGCAGGTCGGCGGCCGGGTCGCCGGCGAGCCGCACGTCCAGCAGGTCGGTCAGTCGGAACCGGCCGGGGCTGAGCAGCGCGTCGCCGCGGGCGATCCGGTCCCGGGACATCCCGCGCAGGTTCACCGCCACCCGGGCCACCGCGTCCACCCGCTGCTGCGCGGCGTTCAGGGAGTGCAGGCCGCGGACCCGGACCGGTTCGCCGGTGGCGGCGAGTTCGAGCTGGTCGCCGACGCGCAGCCGGCCGCCGCCCAGGGTGCCGGTGACCACCGTGCCGCTGCCCTTGATCGTGAACGAGCGGTCCACCCAGAGCCGGACCGGGGCCGCCGGCGCCGGGGCGGGCAGCCGGGCGACCAGCCGGTCCAGGGCGGCCCGCAGGTCGGCAGGCCGGCACCGGTCGCGCCGCTGACCGCCACCGCCTCCACCTCGCCCAGGGAGGTGGAGGCGATCTCCGCCCGGGCCTGCGCCAGCGCCGGTCCCGGCTCGGCGAGGTCCGCGCGGGTCACCGCCAGCAGGCCGTACGACACCCCGAGCGCGTGCAGCGCGGCCAGGTGCTCGGCCGACTGCGGCATCCAGCCCTCGTCGGCGGCGACCACGAGCAGCGCGGCCGGCGCGGGCCCGACCCCGGCGAGCATGTTCGGCACGAACCGCTCGTGTCCGGGCACGTCGACGAAGGCGATGGTGCCGCTGGAGGGCAGCGTGGTCCAGGCGAAACCCAGGTCGATGGTCATGCCGCGGCGACGTTCCTCGGCCCAGCGGTCGGGTTCCATCCCGGTGAGCGTCCGGACCAGGGTGGACTTGCCGTGGTCGACGTGTCCGGCGGTGGCGACGACCCACACGTCAGTCGCCCACCCGCAGGACGGCCGCCCGGATCGCCGCGTCCGCGTCGGCCGGCACGCAGCGCAGGTCGAGCAGGAGGCGGCCGTGCAGCACCCGGCCGAGCACCGGGGGCTCGCCGGTGCGCAGCGGCTCGGCGTACCGCTCGGGCAGGCTCAGCGCCCACGACTCGAGTTCGACGCCGGGGGCGCCGCCACCGCCGACCACGGCGGCGCAGGGCACCACCTCGGCCTTGCGGCCGTCGGCGCCGAGCTGGTCGCGCAGCCACTGGGCGC
>NZ_JAEVHJ010000670.1:0-1266 GCF_016802855.1 Micromonospora sp. ATA51
TGGAGGTCAACGCGTGGCGGCGCCGCCGCCGGGACGTACCCCTGTCCGGTTATCAGGAGTTGTGCCGGGAGTTGGCGGCGTCCGGGCCGGGCACGTTCGGTGAACTGGATTCCGTCGGTGCCCGGTCGGTGTTGCGCCGGTTTTCGGATGCGTGGTTCGCGGCGGCGAAGCGCCGCAGCGCGGGTGACCTGTCGGCCCGGTTCCCCCGCCGTCGGCGGGGGTTGGTGCCGGTGCGCTGGTATCACGGCACGTTCACCCTCGACGACCGCCGAGTCCGGATCCCCACCGCCAAAGGCTCTCCCCCGCTGTGGGTGCGCCTGGCCAGGAAGGTGCCGTATCCGGCCGAACAGGTCCGCTCGATCACGCTGCTGTGTGAGGGTGGCCGCCTGTTCCTCGACGTGACCGCTGAGGTGCCGGTGGCGGTCTACCCGCCCGGTGAGGAACCGGATCCGGGCCGGGTGGCGGGGGTGGATCTGGGGATCATTCACCCGTATGCGATGGCCAGCCCCGGCGGGGAGGGGTTGTTGGTGTCGGGTCGGGCGATCCGCGCCGAGCACCGCATGCACCTGGCCGACACCAAGGCCCGCCGCCATGCCGTGGCCCGTAGGGCGCCGAAGCCGGGTCAGAAGGGGTCGCGGCGGTGGCGGCAGTACCGGCGCCGGGCCCGCCTGGTGGAGGGCCGGCACCGGCGCAGGGTTCGTCAGGCCCAGCACGAGGCCGCCCGCACCGTCGTCTCCTGGGCGGTGGAGCAGCGGGTGGGTGTGCTGCACGTCGGGGACCCCCGCGGGGTGCTCGACGTTCCGGCAGGGCGGCGGCACAACCTGCGGTTGCGCCAGTGGCAGATCGGACGCCTGATCCAGATTCTGGTCGACAAGGCCACCTTGGCCGGTAATCACCGTGCGGCTGGTTGATGAACGCGGCACCTCCTCCACCTGCCCCGCCTGCGGAAGGCGGGTACCGAAACCCCGCGGCCGGACCCTGTCCTGCCCGCACTGCGGATTCTCCGGCCACCGCGATCTCGTCGCGGCCGCCAGCATCGCCACCCGTGTTCCGGGCGGCGGATCCACCACCCCGGCAGTGGTCGTGCTGCCGGAGGTGGTCACGCACCGTCGAGCCGGCCGCACCTGCCCGGTGCCGGACGGTCCCGACGTGACCCCCGCCGCCCACCCCGGGCGGCGCGAGGATCAGTTGGCCCGCGGAGGCCCGCCCCACCACCCGGTGGGGAGTCGCTCGCCCAACAGGCGAGGATCCACAACACCCACCGCA
>NZ_JAEVHJ010000671.1:0-1266 GCF_016802855.1 Micromonospora sp. ATA51
GACGCCCCTATGTTTGTCAAGTTGAGGGAGTCGGCGTTGTCGCTGGTGGCAGGGCTGCGGTGATGAGGGGGAAGATCTGTCGGGCGACGTAGCGCTTCAGGCAGCGGATGATCTCCTTTGTTGATTTGCCCTCGTGTGCCCGTTTGGTGGCGTAGTCGCGGGTGCGTTGGTCGCGGCCGAGTCGGGTCAGGACGATGGTGTAGAGGGCGCTGTTGGCGCGGCGGTCGCCGCCGCGGTTGAGCCGGCGGCGGGTGGTCTTGCCCGAGGATGCCTCGATGGGGTTGACGCCGCAGAGGGCGGCGAACGCGGCCTGGTTGGTCAGCCGGTCGGGGTTGTCGCCGGCGGTGATGAGTAGCGCCGCGGCGGTGTCGGGGCCGACGCCGTACTGGTCGAGCAGCTGCGGCGCGCAGGCGGCGATGGCGCTGCTCATCTGTTGTTGCAGGGCGCGGGTTTCGTCGGTGAGGGCCAGGACGCGGCGGGCCAGGCTGCGCAGGACCGTGGTGGTCGCCGCGTGGGTGCTGTGGTCGGTGGTGGGGGGTAGGGCTGCGCAGCGGCGGATCAGCGCGACGCGGCCGAGACCGCTCAGCGATTCGCGCAGTGTCGGGTCGGCGCGCACCAGCACGGCCTTGAGCTGGTTGATGGCCTGGGTGCGGGCCTTGACCGCCGAATCCTTTGCGATCTTGAACATGCGGATCATCTCCACGGCACCGTCGCCGCTCTTGGCCAGGCCGGTGGCCTGCCCGGACAGCACCGCGCGGGCGGCGTTCTCCGCGTCGACCGCGTCGGTCTTGCCGCGGCGTCGGCGCACCGCACGGTCAGGCCGGTTGACCTCGATGACCTGCAGCCCGTCGCGGTGCATGTGCCGGGTCAAGGCGGTGCCGTGGGAGCTGGTTCCCTCCACACCCGCGCGCCGCAGCCGGCCGTGTCCGCGCGCCCAGTCCACCAGATCGGTGTAGCCGGCGACGGTGGTCGGGAACGCCTGGGTGTCCACCAGCGCACCCAGCACGGTGATCACCGCGGCGACGTGCGCGTCGTTGTGCGTGTCCACCCCGAGGATGATCTCCTCATCCACTGCGGCGACGTTGGTCGGGACGTCGGTGGGCAACATCAGATCCTTCCGCTCGGGAACAGGGATCGACGTCGACCGGACGTGGTGGTCAGGACTGTGACGGTGCCCATCGGCGAGGCCCCTATCGGGACACATCCACGCCCAGGTCGGGTCGGTGCCGCCCGAGGGCGAGGTCGACGGGTCATCACGAAGGCACC
>NZ_JAEVHJ010000672.1:0-1258 GCF_016802855.1 Micromonospora sp. ATA51
ACCGGCCGCGCCTGCCGCCGAGACCGGGCCAACGGGGTCCGGGCAGGCGAGCATCCCGGAGCCCCGGGCCGGCTGGTCCGCGCCGCCGAACAGCGGCCAGTGGGGCAGCCCGACCGGCCCGGGGGCCGCGGGGCAGCCGGGCGTTGGGCCGGGCCATCCCGTGGGGCAGCCGGTCTCCGGACCGGCGTACCCGGGCGGGCCGGCGTACCCGGGCGGGCAGCTCGTGTCGGGGCCGGCGTATCCGGGTGGCAGCCGGTTTCCGGGCCCGCGTACCCGGGTGGGTGGCCGGTCCCCGCGGCCGGGGCCGACCGGCGGCGTCGAATGCCCGTGGTGGCGCTCGCGCTCGTCGCGGTGCTGGCCCTCGTCGCCGGCGTGCAGGCGTACCAGCTGCACCGGCTGGACGACCGGCTCGCCGCCACCGACCGCCGGTTGGCCGAGGCGCAGCGGGCCGACGGCACCCGGCTGGACGGCCTGGACAAGCGCGCGGAGGCGCTGGAGAAGGAGGCCGGGGCGGCGTTCAACCCGGAGGCCGTGGCCAGCGCCGTGCTGCCCAGCGTGTTCCGGGTCCGGGCCGGCCAGTTCACCGGGACCGCGTTCGCGATCGGCAAGCCGGCCGCCGGCGGTGGCACCACCCTGCTCACCAACTTCCACGTGGTGGAGTCGGTGTTCGACGGTGGCGGCCGGAAGGTCTTCCTGGAGCGGACCGACCAGCGCTTCGAGGCCACCATCGTCAAGGTCGACAAGGCCAAGGACATCGCCCAGCTGCGGACCACCGCCAAGTTCACCGGCCTGGTCGCCGCCGGCACGCCGGTCAAGTCCGGGCAGCAGATCGTCGTGGTGGGCGCCCCGCTGGGCCTGCAGGACAGCGTGACCACCGGCGTGGTGAGCGCCTTCCGCAAGGACGAGGACGGGTCCGGTCCGGTCATCCAGTTCGACGCGCCGATCAACCCCGGCAACTCGGGCGGCCCGGTGATCAACGGCTCGAAGGAGGTCGTCGGTATCGCCACCGCCAAGGCCCGGGACGCCGAGGGGATCGGCCTCGCGGTGCCGATCGAGACCGCCTGCGACACCTTCAAGCTCTGCTGACCGAACGACCGGCCGCGCCCAGGAGCCGCCGGCCGGCATTGACCGCATCACGCACCGTCGAACCTGTGGCGGCCGACCTCGCCGAGCCGATCGCGCACGTCGGGCCGCAGAACCTCGGCCACCGGATCCGACCCCGGGGGCGCGACGAGCTGGCCCGGCTCGCCCGGGCGAT
>NZ_JAEVHJ010000673.1:0-1256 GCF_016802855.1 Micromonospora sp. ATA51
GTTACGCCGCCGCTCCTCGCGGCGGCCCGGCCGTACCTGCCGGTCGGGGCGGCGGCCGCACCCGTACCGGCCCGCGCCCGGCCGCCCCGGTCGACGCCCAGCGCGGCGCGCCGACATGGCGGCACGACGCGACCGGCGGGGACCGGCTAGCGTCGTGGCGTGACCCACGCTGCTCCCGTTTCCCCCGTCGACCGCGCCGGCCTGCGCCAGCGGATCGACAAGGCCCTGACCGAGTTCCTCGCCGGCCAGCGCATCTGGATGACCGGTGTCGACGACGCCCTCGCCCCGGTCGCCGAGGCGATCGAGGCGTTCGTGCTGGGCGGCGGGAAGCGGCTGCGGCCGGCCTTCGCCTACTGGGGCTACCGGGGTGCCGGCGGCGTCGACTCCGACCAGGTGGTGACCACCCTCGCCGCGCTGGAGTTCGTGCAGGCCAGCGCCCTGATCCACGACGACCTGATGGACCGCTCGGACACCCGGCGCGGCGAGCCGGCGGTGCACCGGCGGTTCGCCGCCCGGCACCGCTCCGCCGGCTGGGGCGGCGACCCGGACGGGTTCGGCGACGCCGCCGCGATCCTCCTCGGCGACCTCTGCCTGGTCTGGTCGGACGAGCTGCTGCACTCCGCCGGCCTCGATCCGCGCACGGTGGCCCGGGCGCGGCCGGTCTTCGACGAGATGCGCACCGAGGTCACCGTCGGGCAGTACCTAGACGTGCTGACCCAGGCGACCGGGGACACCTCGCTGGAGCGGGCCGGCAAGGTCGCCCGTTACAAGTCGGCGAAGTACACGGTCGAGCGGCCGCTGCTGCTCGGGGCCGCGCTGGCCGACGCGTCGGCGGAGGTGCGGGCGGCGTACTCGGCGTACGGGCTGCCGCTGGGCGAGGCGTTCCAGCTCCGCGACGACGTGCTGGGGGTCTTCGGGGATCCGGCGCAGACCGGCAAGCCGGCCGGCGACGACCTGCGCGAGGGGAAGCGGACCTACCTGGTGGCGGCGTCCCTGGAGGCGCTCGACGACACCGGCCGGGAGCTGCTGCTGGGCGGCCTCGGCGACCCCGGGCTCGACGGCGCCGGGGTGGCCCGGCTGCGCAAGCTGATCACCGACAGCGGCGCGCTGGCCCGGACCGAACAGCGGATCGGCGCGCTGACCGAGAGCGCCCTGGCCGCCCTCAGCACGGTCGACCTGGACACCGAGGCCCGCCAGGCCCTGGTCGACCTCGCCATCGCCGCCACCCGCCGCACCGACTGACCCCGCCCACCACC
>NZ_JAEVHJ010000674.1:0-1253 GCF_016802855.1 Micromonospora sp. ATA51
CGGGCTGGCCGAGCTGCGCGGCCTGCTGGCCCGCCCGCTGGCCTCCTACTACCTGCTGCTCTCCAGCGCCGGCCTGCTGCTGGTGATCGGGCTGACCATGGTCTTCTCGGCGACCAGCGTGAAGGACTACGCCGAGGGCGGCGACGCCTCGGCCTCCCTGGTCAAGCAGACGATCTTCGCGATCATCGGCATCGTGGCGTTCTGGGCCTGCCAGCGCCTGCCCGCCCGGACCTTCCGCGCACTGGGCCGGCCGGTGCTGGGCGCGGCGGTGGTGCTGCTGCTCGTGCTCAACCTGCTGGTGGCGCTGAAGTCGCTGTTCGGGGTGAAGTCGGTGGGCCCGCTGCGGGCCACCTGCTCTGGCTCTATCTCGGCCCGATCCAGGTGCAGCCCGCCGAGCTGGCCAAGCTGGCTCTGGCCCTCTGGGGAGCGCACGTCCTGGCCCGCAAGGGCGCCGCGCTGGGCTGGTGGAAGGAGCTGGCCACCCCGCTCTTCCCGGTGGTCGCCCTGCTCTTCGTGCTGGTCGGCTACAACGACCTGGGCAGCATGCTCTGCCTGTTGGCCCTGGTGGTGGGGTTGCTCTGGGCGGCCGGCGTGCGGCTGCAGATCTTCGCCGCCCTCTCCGCGGTCGGCCTGCTCGGCATCGGCCTGCTGGTCGCCGCGGCCTCGGTCGGCGCGGGGTCCGGCTCCCGGGACGCCGACAACTACCGGCTGGCCCGGCTCACCTCGTTCATCAACCCGCCCAACCCGGCGAAGTGCTTCGAGACCAACTGCTACCAGATCGTCCAGGCCCGCAACGCCATCGAGCACGGCGGCTGGTTCGGCGTCGGGCTGGGCAAGAGCAGCCTCAAGTTCGGCTGGCTGCCCGAGGCGCACAACGACTTCATCTTCGCGATCATCGCGGAGGAGCTGGGCGTGGTCGGCTGCACGGTGGTGCTGGTGCTCTTCGCCGTGCTCGCGTACACCGGGCTGCGGATCGCCCGGCGGGTGGAGGATCCGTTCCGCCGGCTCGCCGCCGCCGGCGTCACCGCCTGGCTGGTCGGCCAGGCGGTGATCAACATCGGTGGGGTCACCGGCCTGATGCCGCTGACCGGCGTGCCGCTGCCGTTCATCTCCGACGGCGGCAGCGCCCTGGTGGTCACCCTGGCGGCGGTCGGGATGCTCGCCTCGTTCGCCCGCGCGGAGCCCGACGCGGCCCGAGCCCTGCATGCCCGTCCGCCGGCCCGCTGGGTCCGACTAGTCTGGGCCCCGTTGCC
>NZ_JAEVHJ010000675.1:0-1245 GCF_016802855.1 Micromonospora sp. ATA51
CTCCAACACACACGCCCACACGTCACCGGCCGAGCGCAGCAGCCCGAAACACCGCCGCCGCTGCCCCGGCGTCACCCGCAACGCGACACGCGCGGTGCGATGCACGACCCGCGGCGCGGCGGGATCCCGACGGCGAGGCACGAACCGAAGACAACACCATCCCTACGACATTTCCCAACCCCGACCAACCCGGCCAACGTTTGTGGTCAGAGCACTAGCTGATCTCCTCGGCCCAGGTACGCCAGTCGTCGAGCACCCCGTGCAGCGCCGGGGTGAGCCAGCCGGGCGCGGAGCGGCGGAAGACCCCCGGGTCCATGCCGCCCGCCCCGTCGGGCAGCGCGCCGAGCAGGTTCGGCACCAGGTCGGTCAGGTTGGTCCAGTGCACCAGCTCCGGCGCGGCCGGCCAGGCGCCGATCACCACCCCGGCCGGGACGGCCCGACGCTCCAACGCCTCCAGGGTGAGCGCGGTGTGGTTCAGCGTGCCCAGGCCGGCGCGGGCCACCACCACGGCCGGGGCGCCCAACGACACCGCCAGGTCGGCCACCGTCCACGGCTCGCCCGAGGGCCGCAGCCCCATCGGCACGAGCAGCCCGCCGGCCCCCTCGACGAGCACCAGGTCGTGCTTGTCGGCCTCCTCGCGGACCGCGTCGACCGCCGTGTACAGCTCCAGCGGCTCCAGCTCGGCGACCCGGGCGGCGGCGAGCGGGGCGAGCGGATCCGGGTAGCTGGCCAGCGTCCGGCCGGTCAGCGGGGCTGCCAGTCGGGTCACCGAGTCGACGTCACCCGGATCGCCGGTGGCCGTACCGGTCTGGCCGGGCTTGATCACGGCGACCCGCAGCCCGGCGGCCTGCGCCGCCGCGGCGATCGCCGCCGTCACCACGGTCTTGCCCACCTCGGTGTCCGTGCCGGTCACCAGCACCGGCCCGGTCCACGCCCCATCCGTCATGGCGCCACCTCGGTTCGCGACTGCGGGGCTCGCAAACCCGGCTCACTCCTCGCGCTCACGGGTGCACACGCCACGATGACGTCCAGCGCCCGTTCGTAGTCCGCGCGGGCCACGCCGGCGCTGATGGTGAGCCGGAGCCGGGAGCGGCTGTCCGGGGTGGACGGCGGCCGGAAGCAGCCCACCGCGACGCCGCGGTCGCGGCAGTCCGCCGCCCAGGCGGTCGCCGCCTCCGGGCTCGGCGCGGTCACCGAGACCACCGCGGCGTCGGGGGCGGAGACGGTCAGCCCGGCCGCGCCGAG
>NZ_JAEVHJ010000676.1:0-1226 GCF_016802855.1 Micromonospora sp. ATA51
CGCCAGCGCCTCGGCGTGCGCCCGGCCGGGGGTGAGCAGCAGGGCGGACACGGCGGCGCCGCGCCGGGCCAGCCGCTCGCCGGCGTACAGGGTGTCGCCGCCGTTGTCGCCGGAGCCGATCAGCAGTAGCACCCGGGCGCCGTAGACCCCGCCCCGGTCGGAGAGGAGGAGTGCGCAGCGGCGGGCCAGCCCGGCGGCGGCCCGCTGCATCAGCGTCCCCGGCGGGAGGGTGGCCATCAGGCCTGCCTCCGCCGCGCGTACGTCCGCGACCCGCCACACCGGTTTCATGCCACCCCGTCCCATCCCCGGCGGGCCGGCCGGCCCGCGGCCAGCTCACCGTTCCGCCACCACCATGGCCGACGCGATCCCGCCGTCGTGCGACAACGACAGATGCCAGCGGTTGATCCCGCGCTCGGCCGCGGCGGCGGCGACCGTGCCGGAGACGGTCAGCCAGGGCCGGCCGTCCGGGTCCGGCACGATCTCGCAGTCGTGCCAGCTCAGCCCGGCGGGGGCGCCGAGGGCCTTGGCCACCGCCTCCTTGGCGGCGAAGCGGGCGGCCATCGACTCCGGCGAGCGCGGGTTGCCGGAGCGGGTGTAGCGCTCGCCCTCGGTGAAGAGCCGGTCGGCGAGCAGCGGCGTCCGGGCGAGGGCCCGGGCGAACCGGTCCACCAGCACGACGTCGATGCCGACAGCCACGATCACGGCACTCACCCTACCGGCGGGCCGGGGCGCAGATTAGCCACCGGCTCCGCGGTGGGCAACGCCTGTGGACAACCCGCCGGTACGACCACCGCCCGCCATCCACAGGGCCGGTGCCGTGGGCAGCGGGCTGCCTAGCGTCGTCCCCGTTGCCCGCCCGGCCCCGGCCCGTCACCGGGGCGGGCGTCGATCCGCCGCCGACGTCCCTCGCTCGGTGGCCACCGAGCCGGGGAGCCCGCCGATGACCGAGGAGCCGTTGAGCGTCGAACCCGAGGTGCTGCGCGAGGCCGCCCGGTCGCTCGCGGACGACGCGTACCGGCTGGCCTGCGGGTTGACCGGCGCCCCAGGGCTGGTGGTGCCGGCCGAGGGCTGGCGCGCCGGGGTGGCGCTGGCCGAGCTGGAGTCGGCGGTGCATCGCTGGTGCGGGGCGCTGGCGGCCCGGGTGGCGGCCACCGCCGACGCGGTCCGCCTCGCGGCGGAGGGCTACGAGGCAGTCGACGAGCGCGCCGCGCGCCGCCTGGCCGGAG
>NZ_JAEVHJ010000677.1:0-1211 GCF_016802855.1 Micromonospora sp. ATA51
CCCGGCTGGCGCTCGCGCTGACGCCGGTGGTCCGGGCCGCGGGCCGGGCCGGGCAGCGCCGGCAGCGCCGCCGGGTCGGCCCGAACCCGAGCTGACCTCGCTTGTAACGTTGCCGACGTGACACATCTGGACCGGTGCGACGAGGCAGGCCGGACGTGGGTGACCGAGGCGATCGCCACGGTCGAGGCCGACGCCAACCGGTCCGCCGACACCCACCTGCTGCCCTTCCCGCTGCCCCGCGAGTGGGGCATCGACCTCTACCTGAAGGACGAGTCGGTGCACCCCACGGGCTCGTTGAAGCACCGGCTCGCCCGGTCGCTCTTCCTCTACGGGCTCTGCAACGGCTGGATCGGCCCGGACACCACCATCGTCGAGGCCTCCTCCGGCTCGACCGCCGTCTCCGAGGCGTACTTCGCCCGGATGCTGGGGTTGCCCTTCATCGCGGTCATGCCCGCCTCCACCTCGCCCGAGAAGATCGCCCAGATCGAGTTCCAGGGCGGCCGCTGCCACCTGGTGCAGGACCCGGCCAAGGTGGTCATCGAGGCGCGCTGGCTCGCCGAGGACACCGGCGGGCACTACATGGACCAGTTCACCTACGCCGAGCGGGCCACCGACTGGCGGGGCAACAACAACATCGCCGAGTCGATCTACGCGCAGCTCGCCCTGGAGCGGCACCCCGTGCCGGCCTGGATCGTGGTGGGCGCCGGCACCGGCGGCACCAGCGCCACCATCGGCCGGTACGCCCGCTACCGGCGGCTGCCCACCAAGCTCTGCGTGGTCGACCCGGAGAACTCCGCCTTCTACCCGGCCTGGCAGGCCGGCGACTGGTCGGTGCGGACCGACCGCGGCTCCCGGATCGAGGGCATCGGCCGGCCGTCCGTCGAGGCGTCCTTCCTGCCCTCGGTGGTGGACCGGATGGTCCAGGTGTCGGACGCCGCCTCGCTGGCCGCCATGCGGGCCGGCTCGAGGGTGCTCGGCCGCCGGGTCGGCGGCTCGACCGGCACCAACCTGTGGGGCGCGTTCGGGCTGATCGCCGAGATGCTGGCGGTGGGGCGCACCGGTTCCGTGGTCACCCTCATCTGCGACGCCGGTGACCGGTACGTCGACACGTACTACGCCGACGACTGGGTGACCCGGCAGGGGCTGGACCTCGCCCCGCACCTCGCCACCATCGACCGCTTCCTGGCCACCGGCGCTTGGCCGGCCTGACC
>NZ_JAEVHJ010000678.1:0-1202 GCF_016802855.1 Micromonospora sp. ATA51
ACCGAATACACGGCCCTGATGCACCTGTCGGAGGCGCCGGGCCGGCAGATGCGGATGAGCGAACTCGCGGGGGCGTGCGAACTCTCGCTCAGCGGGATGACCCGGACCATCACCCGCCTGGAGACGGCGGGGCTGGTCGAGCGGGTCAGGTGCGAGAAGGACGCCCGCGGCTGGAACGCCGTCCTGACCGACGCCGGCTTCGCCCGCCTGGAAGAGTCCTGGCCGAGTCACCTGGCCAGCGTGCGGCGGCGGTTCCTGGATCATTTCGAGGGCTTCGACCTGGTCCAGTTGGCCCGCGCGTTTCAGCAGATCGGGACGGCCGACTGAGCCGGGCCGTGGTGCCTCGGTGGCGCCCTGCCCTCGTCCTGCGGAAGAGCCGGCGCAGGGCGCACCCGAAGCGGCCGCGGCCGAACGGAACGGCCGACACCAGGGGCGCGGCGGCCGCGAAAGCGACCGTGAGGGCGTACCCGGGCCGGACGCCCTAGGGTGGTCACCGTGGCGACCCTTCTCCTTCTGCGACACGGCCGGACCACCGCGAACGCCGACGGCGGCCTGGCCGGCCGGCAGCCGGTCGAGCTGGACGAGACGGGTCGCGCCCAGGCCACCGCGGTCGGGGAGCGGCTGCGCGGCCTTCCGCTCGCGGCGGTGGTGACCAGCCCGCTGATCCGCTGCCGGCAGACCCTGGACCTGGCTCTGCCGGAGGCGGAGCCGGTGGTGGAGGAGGGGCTGATCGAGTGCGGGTACGGCAGCTGGGAGGGGCAGCCGCTGAAGAAGCTGGCCAAGGAGCCGCTCTGGCCGGTGGTGCAGCAGCATCCGAGCGCCGCCGTCTTCCCGGCGGGGGAGTCGATGGCCGCGATGTCGGCGCGGGCGGTGGCGGCGGTGCGGTCCTGGGACGCCCGGATCAGCGCCGAGCACGGTCCGGAGGCGGTCTGGCTGGCGTGCAGCCACGGCGATGTGATCAAGGCCATCGTGGCCGACGCGCTGGGCGTACACCTGGATCTTTTCCAGCGGATCGTGGCGGACCCGGCGTCGGTGACGGCGATCCGTTACACGCCGTTGCGGCCCTTCCTGGTCCGGCTCAACGACACCGGCGGCGATCTGGCCGGGCTGGTGCCGCCGCCGCGCAAGCGGCGTCGACGGGCCACCCGCGCGGTCGACTCCGACGCGCGGTGGGCGGTGGCGCGGGGGCGGCCCGGTGAGCC
>NZ_JAEVHJ010000679.1:0-1187 GCF_016802855.1 Micromonospora sp. ATA51
ATCTCTTCCCGATCACCCAAGGTCAACATCGCACGCACAGCGGAACATCCTGTCCCACCCAACCGCCAAGATCAAATGCTACGACCGGCTGAACCTGCCCACAATTCTGGTCTTGTCGGGATGCAGTTCCAGCCCTACCTCTGCCATCCTCTTCCCGAGGGCCGCCAGCACTTGCCGGGCTTGGACCTCGCTGACGCAGTGCACCACCGCGTCATCCACATAGCGTTCGAAGCCGACGCCCGGGAACTCCCGGGCCATCCATGCATCGAACGCGTAGTGCAGAAATAGATTGGCGAGTACGGGCGAGACCGCGGAACCTTGCGGGGTCCCCCGCTCCCGGATCTGCAACGACCCGTCGGGCAGCTGCAACGGCGCTTCGAGCCACCGTTTCACATACAGCACCACCCACGGCAACTCGGTGTTCGCCTCGACTGCTTTGACCACGAGGTCCCACGGCACGCTGTCGAAGAACTTGGCGATGTCCAAGTCGATCACCCAGTTCGTCTGCCAGCACCGCCGGCGACACGCCGCTACCGCGTCGAGGGCAGAACGCATCGGACGATACCCATACGAGTCCGGATGGAAGATCGACTCGACCTTGCCCTCCAACACCCTGGCCACCACCGTCTGCGCGACCCGATCGGCCACCGTGGGCACCCCCAAAATTCTGGTGCCCTTCCCGTAGCCTTCGCGATCTCCACCGCACGCACCGGCGGCGGGAAATACGATCCCGACGACATCCGATTCCAGACCCTATACAGATTTCCCTTGAGGTCAGCCTCGAACGCGGCGATCGATCTCCCATCCACACCCGGTGCACCCTTGTTCGCCTTGACTTTCTCCCACGCCTCCCAGACAGCCCGCTTCGAAATATCGAACGGCTTGCCTGGTGCTTTCAACTCGTCCACGCGACTCCTCCCGGACTCACGTCCGGTTGATCGAACGAACACAGTCACGAACAACCCGGCCCCTTCGCTCCAGTCCGATTACAGGACCTTCACCGCTACTACGAACCGGTCCGCCAGCGCGCCCCGCGACGGTACTCACTCCCTCACGGTCCTCCCGCTTCGAGATACTCCCTATCGCCCGTACGTATTCAGCTTGAGTGAGCTGGGGGCATCCACGGTCCGGTGGTGAACAGCTGTTTGAGCACGTCGAGTGCGTCCAGGCCGTGCTTGGCGGCGGTG
>NZ_JAEVHJ010000680.1:0-1180 GCF_016802855.1 Micromonospora sp. ATA51
CGACCACCCCGGCCGCGCCGTCGCCCACCGCCGCGCCGATCACCCCGCCGGCGCCGGCGGCCGGTCCGAAGGTGTTCCGGGCCACCGCCTCCGGGCTCTGCGTGGGGGTGACCGACGACGACCCCGAGGGCGCGGACGCGCAACTGGCCGACTGCACCGGCGGCCCGAGCAGCAGTGGGTGGCGACCGCGGTCGCCGCCGACGTGTTCACCCTGATCAGCGCGGCCAGTGGCAAATGCCTGGACGTGGACGGGCAGCGCACCGACGACGGCGTGGACGTGCAGCAGTGGTCCTGCAACGGCCAGCCCAACCAGCAGTGGCGGCTCGCCCCGACCGGGGCCGGCCCGGTACTGCTGGTCGCCGTGCACAGCGGCAAGTGCGCCCAGGTCGACGACGCCGGCACCGAGGCCGGCGACCAGCTCGAACAGGCCCCCTGCACGGGCGCGCCGAGCAGCAGTGGGCGGTCGGCTGACCGGCTCCGTCCCCGGGCCGGCCCGGACCGGGACGGCCTCAGCCCCGGTAGCTCCAGGCCCGGCCGCGCCGCGACGGGCAGCGCGATCGGCACGGGCAGCGGCCCCCGCCGGCGGCGCAGCAGCAGCGAGAGCCGGCCGCGCCGATCGACAGGGCACCGGCCACGTACCAGGCCAGGGCGTAGTCGCCGAGCCGGTCGCGGACCAGGCCGGCGCCGGTGGCGGCGACCGCCGCGCCGACCTGGTGGGCGGCGAAGACCCAGCCGAAGACCACCGCACCGGAGGCGCCGAAGTACTCCCGGCACAGCGCCACCGTCGGCGGCACGGTGGCCACCCAGTCCAGGCCGTAGAAGACGATGAAGACCAGCATGCTCGGCTCGGCCGTACCGGCGAAGAGGGCGGGCAGCATCAGCAGCGACGCGCCGCGCAACGCGTAGTAGATGCCGAGCAGCAGCCGGCTGTCCATCCGGTCGGTCAGCCAGCCGGAGGCCACCGTACCGACGATGTCGAAGAGCCCGACCAGGGCGAGCAGCCCGGCGGCGGTCGTCTCCGGCATGCCGTGATCGTGCGCGGCCGGCACGAAGTGGGTGCCGACCAGGCCGTTTGTCGTCGCGCCGCAGATCGCGAAGCCGCCGGCGAGCAGCCAGAACGGCCGGGTCCGCGCGGCCTGGGCCAGCGCGCCGACCGCCCGGGCCGCCGCGCCGCCGGCCG
>NZ_JAEVHJ010000681.1:0-1172 GCF_016802855.1 Micromonospora sp. ATA51
CCACCCCCGCCGACGTCGCGGTGGTCGAGGGGGTGATGGGGCTGCACGACGGCGCGGTCGGCCGCGGCGCGTACGCCTCCACCGCGCACGTCGCCCGGCTGATCGACGCGCCCGTGCTGCTGGTCCTCGACACCACCGCGCAGGGCCGCAGCGCCGCCGCGCTGGTGCTCGGCATGCGCGCCTTCGACCTCGCCGTGCGGATCGGCGGAGTCATCCTCAACCGGGTCGGCTCGGCCCGGCACGAGACCCTGCTCCGCGACGCGCTCGCCGAGGTGGAGGTGCCGGTGCTGGGGGCGGTCACCCGGGCCGTCGAGGTGACCGCGCCGTCGCGGCACCTCGGGCTGGTGCCGGTCGCCGAACGGGCCCCCGAGTCCGTCGCCGTCGTCGCCGCGCTCGCCGACCTGGTGGAGTCCACCGTGGATCTCGACGCGGTGCTGGACCTGGCCCGGACCGCCCCGCCGCTGACCGTCCCGGCCTGGGACCCGGCCGGCGCCGTCGGCGGCCCCGCCGGCACCGCCCGCCCGGTCGTCGCGGTCGCCGGTGGTCCGGCCTTCACCTTCTCCTACGCCGAGACCACCGAACTGCTCACCGCGGCCGGCGCGGACGTGGTGACCGTCGACCCGCTGCGCGACCCGGCGCTGCCGGCCGCACCCGGGCCGTGGTGGTCGGCGGTGGTTTCCCCGAGGTGCACGCCGAGGCGCTCGCCGCCAACGCCGGGCTCCGCGCCGACCTGGCCGGTTTCGACGGCCCGGTCGTCGCCGAGTGCGCCGGGCTGCTCTACCTCGGCAAGGCCCTCGACGGGGTGCCGATGTGCGGGCGGCTCGACCACACCGCCCGGATGACGGGCCGGCTCACCCTCGGCTACCGCGACGCCGTCGCCGGCACCGACTCCCCGGTCCACCACGCCGGCGACCCGGTACGCGGCCACGAGTTCCACCGCACCGTCACCGACCCCGGCCACGGCGAGCGGCCCGCCTGGCGCTGGGACGGCGCCGCGCACGGCTTCGTCGCCGGCCGGGTGCACGCCTCCTACCTGCACACCCACTGGGCGGGCCACCCGCAGGCCGCCCGCCGGCTGGTCGAGGCGGCGAGCCGGTGAGCGCGCGCGATGACAGCGACGGCTACGACCTGCGCCTGTTCGGCACACAAGTCCTCGTCGTGGGCGCCACCGG
>NZ_JAEVHJ010000682.1:0-1150 GCF_016802855.1 Micromonospora sp. ATA51
GCCAGGGCGGGGTCCACGCCGGACCGGCCGCCCGCGCCTAGTCCAGGCCCCGGCGGGCGAAGGACCGGGCTGGCCGGCCGGCGAGCAGCCAACCCCCGATCGTGGCGAGCAACGGCAGCCGACGGTCGTCGCGGCCAGGTGGGCGACCGGCACGGTGCGGAGCGCGTCGAGGTCGCGGTGCAGGACGCTGACCAGCGCCAGGTAGGCGCCGGCCACGCCCAGGAACGCGCCGAGCAGCGCGAGCGCGCCGGCGGTGGTGGCGGTCAGCGTGCGGCGCACCCGCCTCGGCGCGCCCGTCGCGGTCAGCGTGCGGATGTCGCCGACGACCTCGGCCCGGATGAGACCGACGGTCATGGCCAGCACGCCGAGGGCCAGCAGCGCGCCGGCGACCGTCGCTCCCGTCCGGAGGTCGCACAGGGACGCCTGCTCACGGCGGGACTCGATGGTCAGGCCGGCGCCGGCGGCCAGCCCCTGGGCCGTCGCGAGTTCCTGCTCGGTGAGCGGGTGGTCGGTCTCCAGGAACCAGCCGACCCGGGCCGGCTGCCACCCGTGGCGGTCCAGCGCCCCGGCGGTGATGAGCGAGTTGGGCAGCGACGAGTAGCCGAGGTCCGGCAGTGGCTTTGTGGCGGGCCGCACCCCGCGGGCGGGAATGTTCACCAGCTCCAGCGGGCCGCCGCGCACGGTCAGCACATCGGTGTCGGCACCGACCGAGGCACCGGCCACCTGGTAGAGCCGCAGCAGTCCGGGGTTGACCACGTAGAGCGGGTGGGACGTCGTCGTCCGGCCGGCGACGACGGGGACGCCGATCTCGACGGCCGGACGGCCGGTAGCTCCACCCTCCCGGCCCGCGTCGGCGTACGCGGTGACCACCGCCATGTCCAGCGGGATCACGGTGGTCGCCGCGACGGCCGCCTGGACCGCCTCGGCGCCCGCCTGCGCCGCGGCGAGCTGGGCCGGGGTGCGTTCCGGGATCACCGGGTCCGGTCGGCCGATCCGGACCAGGAGCTGACCGTCGGTGAGGTTGCCGAGGCCGCCGCCTGCCGGGCGCTGTGCTCGGCGGCGCCGAGCCGGACGACGATCGCCGCGGAGATCCCAGCGCGAGGCTGATCGCGGCGAGCGCCGCACCGGCGCGGGCGCGGTAGCGGGCCAG
>NZ_JAEVHJ010000683.1:0-1146 GCF_016802855.1 Micromonospora sp. ATA51
CGGCGCGGCGGCCGGCACGGCCGGGCGCCGCCGTGCCCTGGGTCGGCCCCTCCGCAGCGGTCGGCAGCCGCGGATCGGGCACCTGGGCCGGGCCGGCCGCCCCGAAGGTGGCCTCCGACCGGGGCCAGCGCACCGCCGTCGGCTCGCCCACGTCGTGCCGGTCGTCGCGGCCGAGCACCCAGCGGGTCATCCCGTCGGCGGCCAGCCGCAGCACCTGCGCCCGGCCGTCGCGGGACGCGGTGGACAGCGGCACCACCGGGTCGACCGGCGCGCGGGTCGGCGCGGCGTCGGAGAGCAGCAGGTTGAGCATCGGCCCGACCAGCCGGTTGAACGGCCCGCGGTCGCGCAGGGTCGTCCCGTCCGCGACGGCGACCTCGTCGGCGTACGGGGTGCGTGGGCCGGGTGCGTGCGCCATGGCGCCCAGCCGCAGCCAGCCGGACTGCTGGTAGTGCCGCAGGCGCTGGGCGAACCAGGTGGACTGGGCCTCGCCGAGGAAGCCGTACCGGTCCTCCTCGCGGTGGGTGACCGCGACGGTGGAGTTCAGCCCCGCCACCACGACCCGCAGGTCCGGCACCGCGAACAGCGTCCACGGCTGCTCGCTGTCGAAGATCCGGTCCTCCAGGCCCTGGTACAGCTCGTCGAAGAGCCGGGCGTAGTGCCGCCACTTCGGCCAGTACGGCGGCTGCGGGTCGACGTCGTCGGCCTCGCAGGTGGCGAAGTACGCGCGGCTGGCGGCCATGGTGACGTCCCGGGGGCCGGGCACCACGACGAGCCGGTGCGGCTCCAACCCGAGCAGCACCCGCAGCCCGGTGAGGAAGCTCAGCGCGTCGGAGAACTCGCGCGGGCTGCCCGACTCGGTCAGGTTGCCGGCCACCACCAGCAGGTCCGGCCGGGGGACGCCGTCGTTCATCAGCAGCGTCAGGTCGCCCATCAGGTGTTCCTGCAGCTCGCCCGGGGTGACCGGGGCGCCGGGGGAGATCATGCCCCGGCCGAAGCGCGGCCCGGCCACCTGGAACACGGTCACGGTGGACCGGGCGTCGGGCAGCGCCAGCGCCGCGGGCGGGAACGGCGGCGGGTTGATCGGCGTACGGCGGGAGCGGCGCGGCGCGGGCACGCCCGCGGCCGGCTCGGCGAGCACCCGCGCCC
>NZ_JAEVHJ010000684.1:0-1134 GCF_016802855.1 Micromonospora sp. ATA51
CACGGCGGTGCGCAGGGCGGCGGAGTAGGTCTCGGCGTGGGCGGGGGCGGCGGTCAGGGCGGTGGTGGCGGTGACGGCGGCCAGCAGGGTGGCGGCCCAACGCAGGGTACGGGTCACGGTCGGCTCTCCCGGTCAATCGAAGATAGCGGTACCTCGATATATACAGGTGTCGACCGGCATGGCAATGGTCTGCAGGCGAACAACTGCAAAACAGCCGCTCCGCCGGCGGCAGCTGTCAGTCTGTCGCCTCCGAAACGGGCGGCCGGTACTGGTAGACCTCGGTGTCATCGAGCCTGCCAGCGAGGACGTAGACCTGCTCAACCGCGGGCGCGGCGACATCGCTCGCTCCGACGTAGACGCCCGTCTGGGGCAGCTTGGCCACCGCCGGCGGACTGCCGTCGGCGGTGACCTCCACTGGCATCAGTCTCCCGTCGACCGGTCTACCCAGAAACCAGGCCTCTACTGCCGCCACTACTCCGCCTACCGCATGTCGGAGCTGAATTTTCGCCACTGACCGGAGGCGATACGAATGAGGCGTGCGGAGGCAGGAGCATGCCCCGCACCTTCCTGTACTGCGTCACGTGTCGCAGGCGATGCCGTCGCCGTCTCGGTCGAGCTTGTAGATGTCTGAGCCGACTACGCGGACGGGCCCGTCTACGTAGGCGGGGCCGTCGCCGCTTCCGCCGGCGCAGTCGACGTCGCTGGCGATGGGTACGCAGGCACCGCTGTAGCGACCAGAGCACCATCCGGGTCGTGCCGGGGAGAATGCCGCCCGCCAGTTGCAGCGGCCCGGCCACCAGGCCCGAGCCGTAGGAGCGAAGGACGGGCGAACGCCAGCCCAGACTGTGCCCGGCCAGAGCTGCCAGCACGACCCGCATCGCCACATAGACGCCGGCGAACAGCAGGCTCCGATCACCGTAGGCGCCGGGAATCATCAGGGCCAGCAGCAGGCTGCCGAGCCCGAGGGCCAGGGCGATTGCGTAGTCGATCGGTGGGTGCCCTGAGCTGGGAATCTACGGGGTGAGTGGCCTCTGTGGAGGCAGGTAGAGCGGGTGAGATCGCGTCGGTGATCATGGAGTTCTCTAGGCTTCACGACACCCCGAGGACCTCACCCGCCGATGTCATCATGCCCGA
>NZ_JAEVHJ010000685.1:0-1124 GCF_016802855.1 Micromonospora sp. ATA51
AAGCCGGCCGCGCGTCGAGGTGGATCAGGTCAGAGGGCGCGCGCCAGTCCAGCCGGCTGCTGTCGTCGTACTCGTCGCCGGGGATCCACCACGGCTCACCGAAGCCGCTGGTGGAGACGATGATGTTGCCGCCGTCCGGGTACTCGTTGGTCGGCGGCACGGACAGCGCCGCGCAGTAGCGGCCGTCCGGAGAGAACACCGGCGACAGGTAGAGCCGCGGGGTGTCGGTGAGCCGCTTCAGCCCGGTGCCGTCGATCCGGACCGAGGCCAGCGCCGCGCCGCTGGGCACGTCGGTGTCCCGGGTCCAGCGGTTGGTGCAGAACACCACCCGCTCCGAGTTCGGCATGAAGACCGGCCAGTCGAAGTTCTCACCGGCCGCCTCCGGCAGGTAGATCCGCCGCAGCTTCCCGGTGGCCAGGGTCAGCGTCTTCAGCTGCGGACCCTCCGAGCGGCTGTGCCACCGGGTGACGATCATTGAGCCGTCCCGGGACCAGTTCGGCCGGACCATGTAGTGCCCCTGCACGAGCACCCGGATGGCGCCGGTGGCCACGTCGACCGTCACCAGGGTGTCGTGGTTGCGGACCAGGGCGAGCTGGGTGCCGTCCGGCGACCAGGTCGGGCTCTCCCAGTAGACGCCCCCCCCCCCGCCACCAGCGGCAGGGTCTCCCCGGTGACCCGGTCCCAGAGCGCCACGGCGGCCGGGCGCGGCTGGCCGGGGATGTAGGAGTTGTTGCGGAAGGCCACGTACCGGCCGTCGGGCGAGGCGGTGGCGTCGTCGCCCTGGGAGAACAGCAGCTTCGGCGTGGTGTGGCCCGGCTCGATCTGGAACACGCCCGCGGCGCTGACCAGCCACGGCCCGTTGACCACCTCGGTGGTGTCGGCCGCGCTCGCCGGCGCCGTCCCGGCCAGCCCGCCGGCCAGGCCGGTCACCGCCGCGGCCCCGGCCAGGGCGGCCCCGCGCAGCATCGTGCGTCGATTCATTTCCATGTTGTGAACCCCCGTGTGAAAAGACTTCGTCCCACCCTCTAGATCGTTGACCGGAATTTCGCTCCTGGTCAGCAGGGGCTAGTGATCGTAGGCGATCAATGATCGCTTGATCGGTGCGCCGATCGTCCAGTTGTGCC
>NZ_JAEVHJ010000686.1:0-1122 GCF_016802855.1 Micromonospora sp. ATA51
GTGCCGCGCCGGCTGACCGGCGTGGGCGCGGCCTTCGACGCCGCCTCCGCGCTGATCGAGGCGGCCGAGGCGGAGGCCGCGGCGTCGGTCACCGAGATCGACGAGACGGAACGGGCGGCGTTGCAGACCGCGCTCGGCGCGGGTGGCACCGGCCGGGGCGCGGCCGGCGCGATGCGCGGCGCCGCCGGCCAGCTCAAGGACCTGGAGAAGCGGCAGAAGTCGCGGGCCACCCGGGCCCAGCGGGACGCCCTGGACCGGGCCCTGGTCGACCTGGCCGGTTTCTACCGGGACGCGCTCACCATGGCGCTGCGGGCGCCGGTCGCGCCGGTGCACACCGACACCGCCGCAGTGGCCGGGGCGGGCGCGCAGAAGTGGGACGCCGAGGGGGCGCTGCGCCGGCTGGAGGCCGTGCTGGGGTGCCGGGCGGCGATCGAGGCGAACGTGAAGCCGCGGATCGCGGTGGAGGCGATGATGCTCGCCCTCTGGAAGGGCTGATCCGCCCGCGCCGAGCGTCATCCACAGGGCATCGACAGTCACGATTGGTGTGCGGTACGGTCCGGTGTGCCGCAGTGACGGTGGCGGCACGCTCAGTGAGGGGTCTGCCGGGAGGAGTGCGATGCCACGGGGCGAGATCGACGAGGCCTGGATCGAGGAGGCGGTGCGGCGGTACCGGCGCATCGAGTCTCTGCAGGCCGAGTTCGACCAGGCGGTGGCGACGGTCGAGGTCACCGTCCGCTCGCCCGACGGGCTGGTCGAGGTGGTGGTGACCGCCGGCGGGCGGATCATCGACGTGCGCTTCCTCGGCCCGCTGCACGCCCGCAACCCACGGGACGTCGCCGGCTCCGTGCAGGCCGCGGTGACCGCCGCCGCCGACGCCGCGCAGTGGGCCCGGGAGAAGCTGCACAACGAGACCTTCGCGGCGTACCGGCCGCTCGCGGGGGCGTGACATGGAGCCCCTGCACGCCCTGGCCGCCCGCCTGGACGAGGCCAGCGCCACCCTGGCCGGCCTCGCCCGCGCCGTCACCGCCAGCGACCCGGCCCACCCGGCCTTCGGCGCCCAGGCGTCCGGCCGGCCCGGCGAGATCGGCCGGGCCCTGCACCGGCAGTGGACCGCCGCCACCG
>NZ_JAEVHJ010000687.1:0-1120 GCF_016802855.1 Micromonospora sp. ATA51
GCCTGGCCGGGGGCCGGCCTGCGCGGGCACCGCGGCGGCCCGCGGGGCGGCGGCCGGCTTCAGCCAGGTCGGCTGCCCGGCGACGACCAGCACCACGGCGTCGCAGGCGTCGGCGACCGCGCGGTTGGTCGCGCCCAGCGCGTCGGTGAACGCCCGGCCGAGCGGGGTGGTCGGCACCAGGGAGAGCCCGACCTCCGGGGTGACCAGCACGACCCGCGCGGCGCTCGCCCGGATCGCCGCCGCCAGTTCCGTCACGGTCGCGGTGTCGTCGGCCGGCTGGTGGGCCGGGTCGAGCAGCACGGTCACCCAGCCGCCGAGGTCGTCGACGAGCAGCGTCTCGTTCGACCCGGCGGCGGCGATGACGTCGGCAGCCGGCGCGGGTCGTCGGCCGTCTCCTCGGTCGTCCAGCTGCCCGGCCGCCGGGCCCGGTGGGCCGCCAGGCGGGTCGCCCACTCGGTGTCCTCCGGGTCCCCAGCGGGCGCGGTGGCCACGTAGCGGACCGTCGGTGCGTCGGCGACCAGCGATTCCGCGAACTCGGACTTGCCGGACCGGATACCGCCGAGCACCAGGAGCGTGTTCCACCCGTCAACGGACATGCCCGTACCTTAAAGCCGCCCGGCGGGTCGCCGCCCGCCGCCCCGTACGCCGCCCGGCCGGCGGACGACGTGCCGGCCGTCCGGGCGGCGGGGCTCAACCGCAGTGCTCGAAGGGGCTGCCGTAGCTGGCCCCGGCCACCGCGCCGCCCCATTTCACGCAGGCCCCCGCGGCGCTCGCCCGGACCGGGCCGGCGTAGTACTCGAACGCGCCGCTGTCGATGCTGCGGGCCTTCCCCTGCACCTCCAGGTACGCCGAGACGGTGGTGGCCCGGCCGACGTCGGTGTCCTTGAGGGTGACCACGCAGTTGTAGCCGTTGCCGGCGTTGTAGAGCAGGTAGACCCGGCCCCTGCGGGTCCCGCCCGCGGTCAGCGCCGCCGAGTCGATCACCTGGTAGCCGCTGCCGCACGCCTGACCGGCCGTGTACGGGTTGGGCTTCTCCGGCGCGCTCGTGGTGCCGGTCGGCTTCGGCGTACCGGTCGCGCCGCCGGCCGGCCGGCTCGCCGCCGGGGCGGCCCGGTGAAGG
>NZ_JAEVHJ010000688.1:0-1114 GCF_016802855.1 Micromonospora sp. ATA51
CGTGCGGTCAGGCCGGCGCCGCGGCGGTACCCAGCACCTCGGCCAGCGTCGCCAGCGCCGCCGGGTAGGCGTACGAGGGCGGGGTGGCGTACCCGACGACCAGCCCCGGGGGCTGGCCGCCGGGGTGGTGGCGGTGCCCGTCCAGCCCGTCCAGGGCCAGCCCCCGCGCCGCCGCCAGGGCCAGCACCTCCGCCTCGGACGGCCCGTCCGGCGGCAGCGGGACCACGGCGTGCAGTCCGGCGGAGATCCCGCCCGCCAGCCGTCCGCCCAGCCGGTCCAGCAGCAGGTCCCGGCGCTGCCGGTAGTGCCGGCGGACGGTACGCACCTGCCGGTCGTACCCGTGGCTGTCGATCAGGTCGGCGAGGGCGAGCTGCCCGACCACCTCGGTCTGCACGTCCAGGTGGCGCTTCGCCTCCACCACCGCCTCCACCAGCCGGGCGGGCAGCACCAGCCAGGCCAGCCGCAGCGCCGGCCCCAGGGTCTTCGCCGCGGTGCCCACGTAGGCGACCTGCTCCGGCGCGTGCCCTGGACCGCGCCCACCGGCTGCCGGTCGTAGCGGAACTCGCCGTCGTAGTCGTCCTCGACCACCAGGGCACCGGCGTCCCGGGCCCAGCCGGTCAGCGCGTGCCGGCGGGCCGGGTGCAGCGTCACCCCGCTCGGGTACTGGTGGGCCGGCGTCACCACCGCCGCCGCCACATCGGCCAGCTCGCCCGCGCCGAGCAGCTCGGCGCGCGCCCCGGTCGTCCACCGGCAGCGGCACCACCCGGCCGCCCTGGCGGCGCACCACCTCCCGGTGGAACGGCAGCCCCGGGTCCTCCATCGCCAGCACCGCCCGGCCGGCGTCGCGGAGCACGGTGGTGAGCAGGACGAGGGCCTGGACGTACCCGGCGGTGACCACGATCCCTCCGGGTCAGCCAGCACCCCGCGGGCCCGGCCCAGGTAGCCGGCGAGCGCCGCGCGCAGCTCGGGCCGGCCGCGCGGGTCGCCGTAGCCGTACGGCGGCCGCCGGGGCGGTATCTTCGCAAAGGAGATCAAGAAGAACTTCTCGTACAGCAGATGGGCCACGACATGCCCGTACAACCGGCCACCCTGGACCCTGCCCCATGAGATGGGC
>NZ_JAEVHJ010000689.1:0-1112 GCF_016802855.1 Micromonospora sp. ATA51
CATGTTTCCAAGAAGCATTTTGAATAGAAAGTAGCTAGAAAATGGTTCAATGAAGCTAAAAAGCAAAAATAATGTTTAATAGTACCGGTAACCAATTTAATCAATTTTCAGCACATGTGCGGACAAATTTGAAAACAATTAAAGAACAATGCATAAAAAAATTCTCCCGCAGTGCCTGCGGTAGAGGAGAAGGTTTTCCGTAATTCTGCAAAGAATCCCAATCAATTTTCGATGTTTTTCACACAATTTGACACTTTTCTCAGCAACTATACAAGATAGAGATTTGGGGGATGAAAAATCGAATTCTCCGACCTCTTTTACACGTTCAATATGAATTTCATCTCCATTGGTCGTTTGGTCTGTCTGATATCAGCCTAACGGAATCCATCAAAATCATCGAAAATTCAAAACGTTTTTGCTAATTTCTCAGCAACCACAAAACCGATCATCACAAAACTTATATCAGACCTTAAATTAGGCCACACTTGACCTTCCATTAAAATTTTGTGCAATTCCATGCGAATAGGAGATCCTGCAGCGAAGAGCAATCAATTTTCGATGATTTTCATCAATTACAACGAATTTTCTCAGCAATGAGAGAAGATATCGACATGGGACTTGAAAATCGAATTCTCTGACATTTTTTACATATTCAGTGTGAATTTCATCTCTATTGGTCGTTTGGTTCCTCTATTATTCAGTTTTGATCCCAAAAATCCGCGAATACATACACCCCCTCCCCATAGAGAAACAAACAAACAAACAAATAAATAAGGATGCACCAAATTGCGATATGGGTATTTTTGGAATCAGGAGGTCATGAAACGAAAAACTATGCATGTCCCATCCTCTATTGCTCCAACCAGACCAAATCTAATAGGAGATTTTCCTTTGGAAAACCTTCTAAAAATTTTAATTAATTATACGCGAGGGAAAACACTGTTATGATTGCAACACTGGGGGTAGTTGTAGGAACGAGAGTTATCCCTGGTGTCAGAGTTAACTCGCTCGTTTTGCAGGGGTTAGGATAGAGTTAACACTCAAAGTACGTGTCATATACGACACCAAGGGAAAATTCTGAAGAGACATGCCTCAAAAGACCAGGTGGTGTC
>NZ_JAEVHJ010000690.1:0-1108 GCF_016802855.1 Micromonospora sp. ATA51
CCTCCCGGTCTGGCGAGAGCTGCTCGCCGCCCGGGACGAGGGACTGACCCGCACGGTGGGGGTGAGCAACTACAGCATCAGCCAGATCGACGAGCTGATCCAGGCCACCGAGGAGATTCCGGCGGTCAACCAGATCCGCTGGAGCCCCTCGCTGTACGAGCGGCAGACGCATGTCGCCCACCGGGACCGGGGAGTGGTGCTGGAGGGCTACAGCCCGTTCAAGACCAGCGACCTGTCCCACCCGGTGCTGGTGCGGATCGCCCAGGCACACAATGTCTCCCCGGCGCAGGTGGTGCTCCGCTGGCACATCGACCACGAGATCGTGGTGATTCCGAAGTCGGTCACCCCGGACCGGATCCGGGCCAACGCCGACGTCTTCGGTTTCTCACTGACCGCCGAGGAGATGCGCGACATCGACGCCCTGGGCCGCTGACCGCGGCGGAAAGGGCAGCGACCGTCGGCCGGTCCGCTACCAGGGTGCGGGCGAGTGCTCCGCCCTTCAGGGCGGGGGTGAAGGCCCGCGCGGGAGGGCCGGCTAGGCCCGAGCGTGCTCTAGCCTGGCCGGTTTGCTGCTTGATGTACACGGGGCAGCACGGTGAGCGGTGCGCCGCTGGCGGAGCTGGCGATGTATGTGCCTGACCGGAGCCGGTTGGCGCGGTAGTAGTGGTGCACGAGGTCGGGGAACTGCTGGCGCAGCTGGCGGCTGGAAACACCTTTGAGGCTGTTGACCAGCTTTGACGGGGTGGGCGGGAAGTTGACCAGCTGGTGGATCTGTTGCGGAGGTTTCCGATTTCTGTCATAGGCCGATGCCAGACTGTCCGATGTGCAGCTCCGGTACAACTATCGCGTCTACCCGTCGCCCGCACAGCAGGCAGCGCTGGGGCGGGCGTTCGGGTGTGCGCGGGTGGTGTTCAACGACGGGCTGCGCGCACGTCAGCAGGCCCGCGAGGCGGGTGAGCCGTACCTGTCGGACGGCGACCTGTCGAAGCGGGTCATCACCGAGGCGAAGCGGACGCCGGAGCGGGTGTGGCTGGGTGAGGTGTCGGCGGTGGTGCTCCAGCAGGCCCTCGCGGACCTGAACGCCGCGTACCGCAACTTCTTCGCCTCG
>NZ_JAEVHJ010000691.1:0-1102 GCF_016802855.1 Micromonospora sp. ATA51
CCTGTGGGGCTCGAATACCCGGTTCGACCGTCTGAAGTGCGGTTCTGTGCGGGCTTGAGCCCGGTGCAGCCGTCATGCTCGTGGTCATGAGCGCGTCGTTGGTGTACCTGCTGCCTCGCCAGGTCCTGCAGATGTTGTCCCAACTCGCCCGCGACGGTGGGGCCAAGGATGTGGAGATCCTGGTGCTCCGCCATCAGGTGGCGGTGCTGCGCCGTCAGGTGACCCGCCCCGATCTCGAACCGGCCGACCGGGTGGTGCTGGCGGTGCTGTCGCGGCTGCTGCCCCGCCCTCGCTGGTCGGTGTTCGTCGTGACCTCGGCGACGCTGCTTCGTTGGCATCGTGAACTCGTCGCCCGGCGATGGACGTACCCGCACGCCCGGCCGGGCCGGCCACCAGTGAACGCACAGGTCCGCGACCTGGTGCTGCGACTCGCGGCGGAGAACCCGTCGTGGGGGCACCGGCGCATCCAGGGCGAAATGCTCGGCCTGGGCTACCGGGTCGCGGCGAGCACGGTGTGGAAAATCCTCAACCAGGCCGGGGTCGACCCGGCACCCCGGCGGTCCGGACCGACCTGGAAACAGTTCCTGACCGCCCAGGCCCACACGATCCTGGCCTGTGACTTCTTCACCGTCGACACCGTGATGCTCAAGCGGATCTACGTGCTGTTCTTCGTCGAGATCGCCACCCGCCAAGTCCACGTGGTTGGGGTGACCGCCCATCCCACCGGTGCCTGGGTGGCCCAGCAGGCACGGAATCTGCTGATGGACCTCGACCAGCGCGCGGCTGAGCTGCGGTTCCTGCTCCGCGACCGCGATATGAAATTTACGGCGGTCTTCGACACGGTGTTCACCACGGACGGCATCGAGGTGATCAAGACCCCACCGCAGGCACCCCGGGCGAACGCGTTCGCCGAGCGGTGGGTGGGCACCGTACGCCGGGAGTGCACCGACCAGATGCTCATCGTCAATGAACGGCACCTCGCGACCGTCCTCGCCGAGTACACGGCCCACTACAACAGCCACCGACCACATCGATCGCTCTGCCAACAGCCGCCAAACCCGCCGTCGGGAGTCACTGACTTGACCGCCGCCAGGATCCGACG
>NZ_JAEVHJ010000692.1:0-1091 GCF_016802855.1 Micromonospora sp. ATA51
ATCAGGACACCGCGACCCTCACATTGCGGTGACACCGTTACGGACCTTCCATGCGAAAACGCACGGATTGCTGACACCTGACGATGGGATCAGCAACGGTTTCGCGAAACGCGGTTTCGGGCATGTTCGATGCCGCAGAGGCAGGGAGGCGACGAGAGGAGCCCGTGATGGGCATTCAGTTCCGCAAGCGTCAGAAGTACGGGCCGCTGGTGCTCAACTTCACCGAGAGCGGCTTCTCCTCCTGGAGCATCAAGATCGGCCGCTGGTCCTGGAACTCGAAGTCCCGCGCCCACCGCGTGGACCTGCCGGGGCCGCTCTCCTGGAAACAGGACAAGTCCCGGACGTGACGTCCCGAGGTCGAGCGGGGTGCCGGTGGCTCACCGGCACCCCGCCCGGCGTCCAGCAGGTGTTCGGCATCGGCGTGATCGCCACCGGTGCGTCCATCGCGGTCAGACAGTTGACCCGGCGGCGCTGACCAGCACCTCGCCGCCGAGCCGGCCGTGCTCCGGGTCCCGGGTCACCGCGCCCGAGGCGAGCAGCGAGGTCAGCGCGCGGTTCGCGTCGGCGGCCCGGTAGACCGTCGAGGTCAGCGTGAAGCGGCGCAGCTCGGTCACCGTACGCGGGCCGGAGCGGGCCAGCTCGGCCAGCAGCTCGCGGCGCAGCGGGCCGGGCTCCGGGTCGAGGGTGATGTTCAGCAGCCGTCCGGCCGGGTCGGCGGGGTCGCGGTAGCGCACCCCGGCGTACTCGTCGACCGCCCAGAGCGCGTCCTTCACCGCCTCCAGGCCGCGGTCGGAGCCGGTCGCGTAGGCGAACAGCCGGGCCGGGGCGTCGTCGGCGGGAACGAGGTCGACCTCGGTGACCAGCGGGAAGCCGGCCGCCGTCAGCGCCGGCCGCGGTGCGCGGCCGACGTCGGTGACCAGCAGCAGTTCGGCCGGGCGGCCGGAGGCCGCAGCGTTCAGCAGGGCCGGCGTCGGCTCCGCGCCGTCGACGACGGTGAGCAGCGGCGCGCCGGCCGCGCCGGCGGCCTTCAGCGCCACCGGCAGCCGGTCCGGGTGCCCGGGCACCACGTGCACCGCGACGTCCGCGGGCAG
>NZ_JAEVHJ010000693.1:0-1090 GCF_016802855.1 Micromonospora sp. ATA51
GCCGCTGCTGGGCGGCACCCAGGTCGGTCCGGGCCGCTCGACAGCGGCCTCCGCGTCGATGATCTCGTCGGCGGTACGCGCCACGTCGGCCAGCACCCGTTCCGCCTCGGCACCGACGCTGGCCCGCAGCGTCCGGTACGTCTCGGCCTTTTCCAGGTGCCGGTCGGTCGCGGTGTGCGCGGCATCCTCGGCGGCGGCGAGCCGCTCGACCGCCTCGTCGTGGCGCTGCTGCGCCTGCGCCTCCTGGTCGGCGGCGCGGGCGGCGGCTGGGCGGGCGCTCTCCAGCCGTACCCCCCGCTTCTCGAATCGGTCCACGGCGTCGGCGGTGGCGTCCAAGCGGTCCAGCGGGAGGGACCGCTCCGCGGTGACCCGGCGCAGCGCGGCGGCGGCCGCGGCCCGCTCGGCCAGCGCCTGGTCCAGGCGCACGTTCGCCGCGGCCGCGGACTCCTGCCGGGCCCGCAGCGTGACCGCCGCCCGGTCCAGTTCCCGCAGCGCGGTGTGGATCGGGGTGAGGGGCGGCAACTGCCCGGCGGCGGCCGCCACGGCGGCCAGCAGCCGCTCGATCGCGGACCGCTCCTCGTCGAGGGTGCGCAGCTCGGCGTCCAGCGCGGCGCGCTGCCGGTCGCACTCGGCGATCCGGGCGGCGCGCCGGGCCGCCCGGGCGGTCGCGCCGATGTACTCGCAGCGGTCCTTGGCGAACCGGCCGACGCCGACGCCCTGAGCGTAACGCCCGTCGACACCGACCGTCACCGCCGCGGTGGACTGCGCGTCGACCACGTCGGCCAACGCCACCGAGGCGAGCACGTCGCGGATCCGTTCGGCGGGCACCTCGTCCTGGTCTTCGCAGACCAGCACGTCGGCGAGGGTGGCGCCGGCCGGACGCCGGTCCGGTGGCAGGGGCAACAGGTAGCCGTCCCGGTCGTCGCCGGCCACCGCGTCCGCGGCGGCGCCCGGGTCGGGGTGCAGCCAGGCGTCCAGCATGCCGGCGGCGTGCAGGGCCGCCTCGACGGCCGCGGCGTCGGCGCCGGGCACCACCTCGGCGAAGCGGACCAGCCGCCACAGAGGCGCGCCGGGCCGGCCGGCGCGCGGA
>NZ_JAEVHJ010000694.1:0-1081 GCF_016802855.1 Micromonospora sp. ATA51
GCGCCACCGGGTCGGGCAAGGGCTCGGTCATCTGGTCCGTGGTCCGCTCCCTCGCAGCCGGGGTCACCTCCGGGCTCGTGCAGATCTGGGGCCTCGACCCCAAGGGCGGCATGGAACTCGGGATGCGCGCCGATGTTCACCCGGTTCGCCTGCACCGACTACGCGGACATGTGCGAGCTGATTGAGGAAGCCGCCGCCCTCGCCCGCAACCGCGCCCGCAACCTGTACGGCCGGACCCGCCAGCACACCCCGACCCCGGATGAGCCGCTGATCGTCCTGGTGATCGATGAGCTGGCCAACCTGACCGCCTACCTCACCGACCGCCAGTTGAAGGATCGGATCAAGGCCGCGCTGTCCATCCTGCTCAGCCAAGGGCGGGCCGTGGGCGTGCACGTCGTCGCCGCCATCCAGGACCCCCGCAAGGAAGTGCTGCCGTTCCGCGACCTGTTCCCGACCCGCATCGGGCTGCGCCTGGCCGAGGCCGCGCAGGTGGACCTCGTCCTTGGCGACGGGATGCGGGACCGGGGCGCGCTGTGCGACCGCATCCCCCAGTCCCTGCCCGGCGTCGGCTTCGTGGCCATCGACGGTGACCCGACCCCGATGCGGGTCCGCTTCTCCTACCTGACCGACGACGAGATCCGCGACATGGCCACCACCTACGGCCGGCTCCGCGTGATCGACGGCGAGATCCTGGAAGGTGCCGCATGAAGCCCCACCCGACCACCACCCGCGCTGATCGGATCGACGGCCTGGTCCTCGTCGTCATCCTGCTCATCGTCGCCGGCTTCGCCGGGGCCGCCTCCTTCACCCACGTCAAGGACTGGACCCTCGACAACAGCCCACCTGGGACGGGGGAGTGGTTCGGCTGGGCCAACGCCGTCATCTCCGAACTCATCCCCACCGCCGCCCTACTCACCATCCGCCGCCGCAAGCGCACCGGCGGGCCGATCGGCTACCCGATGTTCCTGCTCGTCGCTGCCGGCGCCCTGTCCCTCTCCGCGCAGCTCGCCGTGGCCAAGCCGGGCCTGTCCGGGTGGCTGCTGTCGGCCGTGCCGGCGCTGGCGTTCATCGGCCTGTCCAA
>NZ_JAEVHJ010000695.1:0-1081 GCF_016802855.1 Micromonospora sp. ATA51
CCTTCTAGATCGTTAACCGGAAATTCGGTGCAGGTCAGGCCGGGGGGGTAACGGGCGACGCGCCGTGTAGATCCGTGACAGGTGGATGAAGGGTGTCCAAGATCGGCGTTTCCACACACGTCAGACTCTGGAGCCTTCGTGATCGCCGACCTGGACACCCTTCTCATCGCACTCTACGTGGAACTGGTTGACCGGATCATCCCCGCCACGTCGGCACGCCGCCGTGGTCCGGGCCGCCCACCGGCGGTGACCGACGCCGAACTGGTCTGCCTGGCCGTGGCGCAGGTGTTGCTGCGCTACAACGAAGAACACCACTGGCTACGAGCCGCGGCGTCACGGGTCGGGCACCTGTTCCCCCGCTTGCTGGGCCAAAGCGAGTACAACGAGCGGCTCAAGCAGGCAGCGCCGCTGATGGAGGCCGCGCTGCGGTGGCTGGCCGAGCACACGCCCGGCTCGGCCGAACCGCTGCGACTCATGGACGCCACCCCGATCGGCTGCGGCCAGTCCAAGACCACTGCCCAGCGCTCGGATCTGTTCGGCTGGGCCGGCTATGGCTACGAGTCCGCCCACAGCCGCTGGTACTGGGGCGTCAAGCTGCTGCTCATCACCACCGCCGACGGCACGGTCACCGGGTTCGGCCTGGCCAACCCCAAACTGTTCGGCGAACGCGAGCAGACCCGTCAGATCCTCACCCGCCAGATCGCCAACCAGCCCGCCGCAGGCACCGCCGTGGTGACCGACAAGGGCCTGTCCGGCCAGGACACCGAACAGTTCTTCACCGACCTGGACCTCACCTTGATCCGCCCTGCCCGCCGCGACGAGCGCACACCCAGGCCCTTCCCCAACTGGCTGCGCCAACGCGTCGAGGCGATCATCTGGACGCTGAAGAACCAACTCGGCCTCGAACGCCACGGCGGGCGAGTCCCGCTGGGCCTGTGGACCCGCATCGTGCAGCGCCTGCTCGCCCTCAACGCCGCGATCTGGCACAACTGGACGATCGGCGCACCGATCAAGCGATCATTGATCGCCTACGATCACTAGCCCCTGCTGACCAGGAGCGAAATTCCGGTCAACGATCTAG
>NZ_JAEVHJ010000696.1:0-1076 GCF_016802855.1 Micromonospora sp. ATA51
AGGGAAAGAGCCGGGCCCCGTGAGGGTCCGGCTCTTTCGGTGCGTGAGGGGGTGGGGGTCAGCGGCCCCGGGTCTGGCGGAAGGCGCCGCGTGGGGGGCGCATGTTCTTGGGGATCGCGCCCTTGGGCATCTGCGGACGGGCGGTGAGCGCCTTGAGCCGCTTGTCCAGGGCGTTGACGTCCTTGGGGGCCAGCGTGCGGGGCAGCCGCATCAGGGTCATCCGCAGCTTGCGGATGGGTAGCTCATCCTCGCCCTGACCGATCACGTAGTCGTGCAGCGGGGCGGAGCCGATCACCTTGGCCAGCCGCCGCTTCTCCTGCCCGAGCAGGCCGCGGACCCGCTGCGGGTTCCCCTCCGCCAGCAGGATCACGCCGGGCCGGCCGATGACCAGGTGCACCATGTCCATCTGGGTGGTGGAGCTGACCGCCGGGGTGACCCGCCAGTCGCCGCGCATGCTCTCCATGATCTGCGCCGCCGCGCCCGGCTGGCCCTCGGCGGCGTTCATCATCGCCTTGTTGGACCGCAGGTTCAGCACGATCAGCACGGCGAGCAGGATGAACAGGATGCCGATCGGCAGCCAGATCCAGCCCCAGAGGATCACCGCGACCACGGTGAGCGCGAGCGGGATCAGCACCGCCGCGGCGGTCAGCGGCGCGAACCACCTGTCCTGCTTGGCGGTGAACTGGAACACCATCCCGATCTGCTTCAGCCGCTGGCCGAACGAGACCTTCTCCTGGGGCTTTGCCATGCCGAAGAGTCTAGTGGGCGCCGCACGCCCCGTTGATCCGCGGCCGCCCCTCCGCCAGGGGCTGAGTACCTTACGTCGCCGCCCGGCCGCTGAGGCCCCCCGGTAAGGAGGGGGAGGGGGTGAAGATCAGGCGGCGGACCCATGCCCCGGGGCCACCTTCGCGCGGAAAGTGAATCTCGACAGCGAGCACACCGCACGACAGGGGAACCGAGAATGTTCGGCAACGACGCAGACTTCCTGCTCACCATCCACCGTACGCACGCCTCCGAGCTGCAGGCCGACGCGGCCGCGGACCGGCTCGCCCGGGCGCTGCCCCGCCGCCACCCGC
>NZ_JAEVHJ010000697.1:0-1075 GCF_016802855.1 Micromonospora sp. ATA51
CGGGCCGGGCCGAAATGCGGGCCGGGCCAAAAACCGGGCCGGGCCCAAGACCGAGCCAGGCCGAAAACCGAGCCAGGCCGAAAACCGGGCCAGCCGTGGCGGGCCGGTCAGGCGGGGGTGTCGAGGACCCGCTCCATCGCCGCTCGGGAGCGACGGCCGGTGCGCAGGTACTCGTCCAGGAACTCGCCGGGGTCGTCCCGGCCGAGCAGCCGGACGACGCCGGCCAGCTCCACCCCGTGCCGGGGCAGCTGGTCGCCGGCCCGGCCCCGGACCAGCATGAGCGCGTTGCGGACCTGCGCCGCGAGAGTCCAGCCGGCGGCCATCGCCGCGGCGTCGTCCGCGTCGACCAGGCCGGCGTCCCGGGCGGCGGCGAGCGCGTCGAGGGTACGCGTGCCGCGCAGCGCCGGCACCCGGCCCGCGTGCCGGAGCTGGAGCAGCTGCACCGCCCACTCCACGTCGGCCAGACCGCCCCGGCCCAGCTTGGTGTGGGTGGCCGGGTCGGCGCCGCGGGGCAGCCGCTCGTTCTCCACCCGCGCCTTGATCCGGCGGATCTCCACCACCTGCTCACGGGTCAGCCCGTCGGGCGGGTAGCGCACCGGGTCGACCATCGCCTCGAACTCGGCGCTGAGGTCGGCGTCGCCGCAGACGAACCGGGCGCGCAGCAGCGCCTGCGCCTCCCACACCTTCGACCAGCGCGCGTAGTACTGGGCGTACGCGGCGAGGCTGCGGACCAGCGGGCCCTGCCGTCCCTCCGGACGCAGGTCGGCGTCCACCCCGAGGGGCGGGTCCGGGGCGGGTACGCCGAGCAGCCGACGCAGCTCCTCGGCGATCGCCTGCGCGGCCCCGCTGGCCGCGCTCTCGTTCGCCCCCGCAGGCGGGTCGTAGACGAAGAGCACGTCGGCGTCGGAGAGGTAGTTCGACTCGTACCCGCCGAGCCGGCCCATGCCGATCACCGCGAACCGCAGCCCGGGCAGCTCCGGCTGGGTGGCCCGGGCGGTCCGCAGCGTGGCGGCCAGGGTGGCGTCGGTGACGTCGGACAGGGCGCTGCCGACCACGTCGATGTCGCCGAGCGTGC
>NZ_JAEVHJ010000698.1:0-1057 GCF_016802855.1 Micromonospora sp. ATA51
ACGAGGTCGTGCACGATTAGGACCCGGCAGTGCTTGTATGCCTGGTTCGGTTTGGTGGTTTGCCTACCGTTCGGCGCAGCGGTCGGAGACCAGTCCGGCGATGGCGAGCGTGGTGTCTTCGAAGTGTTCACGGCGTCCGATGTAGCGCTGCAGGGGCCGCCACTGCTTGGGCTCGGCGATGGCGTGTTCGACGCAGATCCGTTGTGAGGATTGGGCTTTACGCGCGATGGTGTATTCGGCGCGCAGCTGGTCGGTTGCGTCTTTCGGTGGCTTTTTCGGCGGCGCGCTGACCTGGTCAGGGAAGTCCCGGGCCAGGCCCTGGTAGCCGGAGTCGACCCTGGCACGCACGTTCGGGTACTGCCGCAGTAGATCCTCGATGCCCTCGGTACGCAGCGCGGTGACATCGTGCATCCGTCCTGGCCGGGTCGCCCCGCACCACAGCAGCCGCCCCTTGGCGTCGCTGATCACCGTGGGTTTGATCGTGTTTTGTTTCTTCTTGCCCGACACGAACGCCCGCCGTCCGGGCCGGTTCGCCTTCGGCCGTCGGACCTGGACCTCGGTGCCGTCGATGCGTAGCTCGACGCCGTGGGCGTCGGCGTAGGCGAACACGTCTGCGAGGGTGCGCAGCCGCAGTCCTGGCTTGCCAGGCACGGCGAACCCGCGGGCAGCCAGTAGCGGACGGATCTCGCCCACGGCGCGGGTGATGGTGGACCTGTCCACCTTGTACAGCAACGCCACCGCGGCGTGTGGCAGTTGCAGGCGCAGGCAGGCCAGGGTGGCGATGACCCGGTCGGTGAAGCTCAGCTCATGATCTGGTCCGGCTCCGGCGGCGCGCAGCCGGTCGCCCCTGCGGCGCTGGTGCAGTCTGGATTCCTGCTGCGCGGTCCACGGATCGGCCAGTTCGGCGATGAGCTTGGCCAGCCGCTGGCGAGGGATGCCGGTGAAGATACGATGAGACAAGGCCGTGCGGGCCCATCCTGACGTCACAATCATGATCGTCCCGCACGGCCACCTTCATGATCGACCCGGGTCTTTCCTCTACCGCGCACCAAGCCGT
>NZ_JAEVHJ010000699.1:0-1045 GCF_016802855.1 Micromonospora sp. ATA51
CGGGTCCTCCGGGGTGGGCCGGAAGTCCTCCTCCACCGGGCGCGGCGCGGAGTCCGGCTGCGGCATCGGGTCGAACGGCACCCAGCCGACCCCCTCGAAGAGGACCTCCGGCCAGGCGAACGCGTCCGCCGCGCGGACCGGACCGTCCCCGCGGGGCTCGAAGCCCACCACCACCCGGGTGGGCAGCCCGGCCAGCCGACCCAGCACCGCGAACGCCGCGGCGAACTGCTCCGAGGTGCCCCGCTGCCCGCCGCCGTTACGCGGGCCGAAAAGGAAGAACGCCAGGTTCGGGTACGCGTGCCCGCTCGCCGCGTCCGCGGTGACCCGGTAGTGCTCGGCGAGGAACTGCTCGATCGCGGCGGCCCGGGCGTACGGGGCGCCGTTGGACTCGGCGAGCTGGGCGGCGAGCCGGCGCAACTCCTCCGGCGCCCGTCGGCCACCCGCAGCACCCGGGACACCGCGTCGCCGGCCGGCACGTTCGCCGTGGCCAGCAGGTTCCCGTCGGGGCGCTCCCGGAGCGAGGTGACCGTGTAGCGCAGCCCGGGTGCCAGCCCCTCCGGCCGGATCAGCGTCCCGGTCGCCGGGTCGTACGCCACCCGGGCGCCGGTGATCTCCCGGGGCGTGGCGACCGCCGGCAGCAGCCGCCCGGTCAGGTCGGCCACCGTGATCTCCTGGCGGACCGGATCGGTGACCCCGCCCGGGGCCGGCTCCACCGCCGGCAGGATCCGGCCCGCGTTGCGGTAGGTGGCCCCGACCCGCCAGGTCACCCCGTCGTAGTCGCTGAGCACGGCCAGCCGGATCCGGGCCGGGTCCCGCCCCGACCCGCCCGCCTCGGTGCGGACCTCCAGCAGCCGCTGGTCCGGGTTCAACGCCCAGCCGGAGACCCGGATCAGCGGGTTCTCGTCCAGCGACTCGACCTGCGGTGGTTCGACGTACCGGCGCGGGTCCGCGGGCGGTCGTCCACCTGACCGGCCACCACCGGGGCGAGCAGGGCGGCGAGCCGACCACCGCGGCCACCCCCGCCGCGCCGGCGGCGAGCAGCCGG
>NZ_JAEVHJ010000700.1:0-1041 GCF_016802855.1 Micromonospora sp. ATA51
CGGCGCACGATCAGAATGGTGCGGGTCCGCGGCCTGCCAACGACATCAACACCTGCGTGGCGAGTAGCTTGCGTATGCCGGTGACGGCGACTGTCCCCACCCGATCGTAGGGCAGCTCCAGTTGCAGCCCTTGGACTGCGTTGCGAAGGTCTGTCGTGATCTCGTCCGGACGGAACGTGCCGCCCCAGCCGTTGAGTCCTCCGCGCTGGTTGGTACTGAGGGAAGCCATGCCGGAGATGCAGGCGCCGTCGACCAGGATCAGCCTCGCAGGACCCGAGTAGGTCGTCGTCATAGTCACCAACCCTTCAAGATGTAACGCCGTACACCCCGGGTCCCGGCTGGCTGACAGTCATCAGGAGGTAAGGCGTCGAGTCCGACCGTGGTGTGCTCTACCTGACCGCGACCGTACGTGCCTCTACCGTCAGGGCGGCGGCGATGCGGAATTCGGCTCGTTAGGGATAAGGGTCGATGCCTGCGTCTGTCTGCTTCATGAGCCAGAGGCACGCCTTGGGCGAGCTGACAGTCGGCCTTGGCAGACTAGCGCCCGAGGTCCGAATCGATCCAGGGAAGAGAACACGGGGGAATGCTGAGCTGGCTCCAGACCGAGATGGCCGGCCTTCTGCCGATCAGACGACTTTCGCCATGCCGTGGTGAGCGCATGGAACGCCGAACGGCGGCCCGCTGAACCAGTCGGGCCGCCGCTCACAGAATGTGGATCAAAGCGGGCGGATGTTCTCCGCCTGCGGGCCCTTCTGGCCCTGGGTGATGTCGAACTCCACCTTCTGATTCTCGTCGAGGCTGCGGAAGCCGCTCGCCGAGATCGCGGAGAAGTGGGCGAAGACGTCGGCGCCGCCGCCGTCCGGGCTGATGAAGCCGAAGCCCTTGTCGGCGTTGAACCACTTCACGGTACCTGTAGTCATGTCTGCTCCTTCGCAGGCTGTCAGAGACCGCACTGTGCGGACCCTTACGCCGCCGCGTTGATCACCCGCGTCGAAACGACACGAAAAACGAAAAGCGCCTGGATGGGTTTCAGATGCCCCA
>NZ_JAEVHJ010000701.1:0-1034 GCF_016802855.1 Micromonospora sp. ATA51
AATAAGGGTTTCAGGTGTTTTGGTGGCGGGCGAGGCGGCGGGTCATGACGATGATCATGGCCCATTGGACCATCGCGGCGTGGTGGTCGGGTAGCCGTTCGTAGTCGCGGACGGTGCGTCGGCACCGGTTGATCCAGGAGAATGTGCGCTCGACCGCCCATCTGCGGTGCAGCACGACGAAGGTGGTCTGCCCGGCGAGCTTGGCCACGATGCGCACGGTCAGGGCGAGGTGAGTGGCGGCCCAGTCGACGAGTTTGCCGGCGTAGCCGCTGTCGGCCCAGGTCAGGCGGATGGTGGGGAAGCATGCGCGTAGTGCCCACAGCAGCGGCCTGGCGGCGTCGCGGTCCTGCACGTTCGCGCCGGTGACCAGGACGACGAGGAGCAGTCCGCAGGTGTCGACGGCGATGTGGCGTTTCCGGCCGTTGATCTTCTTGCCGGCGTCGTAGCCGCGGCTGGGCCGGCCGACGGTCTCCGCGCCCCGTACCGACTGGGAGTCGACCAGCGCGGCCGACGGCTGTCGGTGACGCCCCTCGACGTGCTCGCGGACCTGTTCACGCAGGCTGTTGTGCATGCGGTTCAAGGTGCCGTCGCGGGTCCAGGTCTTGAAGTAGTGGTAGACGAGCTTGTGGTGCGGGAAGTCGGCAGGCAGTGCGTCCCATTGGCAGCCGGTCCGGTCGAGGTAGCGGATCGCGTCCACGACGTCGCGGCGGGGGTACGTGATTGGCCGGCCGCGCCCGGTCCCGGCCGGCACGTGCGGAGCCAGGACCTGCCATTCGGCATCCGAGGTGTCGGACGGATAGTGCCGTGGCCGGGCGGTGGGCAGGTGATCGTCAACGGTAGCCGGGGTGGCGGATGCGGCGACGCCGGCGACAAGGTATACAGACAGGGTTGGGCCTTCGGTCGTGCTGGTTTAGTCGCCTTTGCTCGTACCGAAGGCCCTTCCCCATGTCACGCCGCCACGCCGGCGCCGTCACGATTGTCGATCTTCGTCAGGACCGGCGACCGCCCGAACCCCTTATTTACCAGGCTCTCAG
>NZ_JAEVHJ010000702.1:0-1030 GCF_016802855.1 Micromonospora sp. ATA51
CTAGATGATCGATTCCAAGGGGTCAGTGGTCGTAGGCGGTCAGGGATCGCATGGTCGGTTGGCCGGTGTGCCAGTTGTGCCAGATCGCGGCGGTCAGGGCCAGGACGCGTTGCAGGATCCGGACGGTGACGCCTGTGATGGTGCGGCCGCCGTGTTGTTCGAGGTCGAGTTGGCTCTTGAGGGTCTGGTTGACCGATTCAATGCTCTGCCGCACCGCCCGCAGCAGGCCACGACCGGGGCGCGCCGGTTCGGTGCGGTACGCGGGTCGCACGAGGGTGATACCGCTGTCGTTGAGCCAGGTTTCGGTGTCGCGGTCGCGGTAGCCCTTGTCCACGACCAGGATCAGCCCGTCCGGGTGGTGGAACATGTTCGGCTGCAGGGTGACCAGGTCGATGAGAACCTCACGTTCGTCGGTCTTGGCGTTGGTCAGGGCGAACGCGACCGGGAGGCCGTGCACGGTGGTGACCAGGTGCAGACGCAGGCCCCAGAACAACCGGGAGTGCGAGGCGCAGTAGCCGTAGCCGGCCCAACCGGCCAGGTCGGAGCGAAGGACCGTCTCCCGGGACGTGCCGCACGGCACCGGGGTGGAGTCGGCGATCCGGATCGGGTGCCGCCACAGGTCGGTGTCGGTGGCCAGGACCGCGGTGAAATGGGCCAACTGGGTGCTCAGACGCCGCAGGCGCTTGTTGTAGCCGGGCTGCTTGGGCAGGTAGGGAAACAGATGCAGGATCGACTTGCGGGCGTAGCGGACCCAGCGGCTCTCGTTGTGAAAGCCCAGCAGGGCCTGCATCACCGACACCGTGATCAGCTCGGCGTCGGTGATCCGTGGAGCGATCCCGACCTTCGGACGCCACGCGTTGAGCTGCGGGCACGCCTTCAACTCGTCGTCGATCCTGACGTACAGTGCGGTCGCGAGGGTGTCCAGATCGACGTGCACGTGGCCTCCATGGTCTCGTTGCCTAGGCAACGCCGATCATGGATGCCCTTGCGCTTACTCGCTACCCCACACCCCTTGGAATCGATCATCTAG
>NZ_JAEVHJ010000703.1:0-1027 GCF_016802855.1 Micromonospora sp. ATA51
GAGTTGGCTGATTTCACTCCAAAGGGCGTGCTCAGTTCACCCCGGAGCCCGAGCTCCTTCGCCGGTTTCGTCTGACGGGGGACGCCGCAGGCTCAGCCTTCTACTCCAGTGGCGGCGTGCGCGGCGCCGACCGGCTTGGATTGGGATGATCCCCGCTGCCGCAGGTAGATCGACAGGACCACCATCGACGTCACGGCCAGCAGCTCCGACTGCCAGTTCTCGACGTGCACCCTCCCACGGTCAATACAGCCAGGGCTGCGCCTACTGCCACAAATGCGACCCTCACGCACGGCTACATCCCCCGCTTGGTGCCCTTCAATCCGAACCTTGATCACCAGCTTGGACAGCCGGCGGCCGAACGGCGCAGATCGACCATGACCGCCTCAACGCGACCGCGGAGCGGTGGAAAGCGCGGCCGGGGTGGCTGTCTGCTCAACCACCCCGGCCCTAGGATCTACGTCAAGTTCTGCCCTACCTGCCTGATGCTGCGGTGTCCGTCAGCCGTCGGGAGGCGCGGATGCGGTGAGAGATCACCGGTCCGATGGCCCGCATTACTGCTCAGGACTGAGGTGGCGTGGTCTCGTCCAGGTTCATCGGGGTGCCGGTTACCGCCAGCAGGTAGGTGATGCACGGGGGCGGCCTCGCGCAGGGCCAGCTTCACGTGAGCGTGAGCGTGAGCGGCGGCGCGCTGCGATCGCAGCAGGGCGCTGATGCCGTGGGCGCTGAAGAAGGTCACCCCGGAGAGGTCGAGCACGAGCCGTGCGGGTCGCCGGTCGATCGCGTGTTCGGTCAGCTCGGTGATGAGGTGCGCGGTGCTCATGTCGACCTCGCCGCAGACGGTGATCAGCGTTGCGGGCCCTTCGACATCCAGGGACAAGGTCATGATCGGTTTGGTGGGCTCGGTGTGGTGCCCAGTGGGCCGTTCGATGGTGGACATGCCGCCTCCCGATGATCCATCGGTCAGTCGGGTCCTCCCGCCGGCGTCGAGGCGCGGTGGCAGACCCTGGGCGCATGTCTTGACCCGCGG
>NZ_JAEVHJ010000704.1:0-1015 GCF_016802855.1 Micromonospora sp. ATA51
GCGGCCGGGCCACGCGGGCCGCCGCGGACGCGGAGGCGGAGCTGCGCCGGCCCGGGCCCGGCTGGCCGAGGCGGAGTCGGCGGCGGGAGCGGCCCGGGCCACCGCCAAGGAGGCGCGTTCGGTCGACGAGGCCCGGCTCTGGCTGCTGCTGGATACGATCGGCCAGGCGGCCGTCGGGCTGCGCCGCGAGCTGGCTCTGGACCCGGTCGAGAAGCTGCCGGCCGACTTCGTCGCGGACGCCTTCGCCGACCCGTCGGCCACCACCCCGGCCGGCACCGCCGCCCGGGCCCGGGACACCGACGACCCGGCCCGGCTGGATCAGCTGCTCGCCCTGCCCCGGGCCCACCTGGTCGTCGACGGCTACAACGTGACCAAGCGCGGCTTCGGCGAGATGTCCCTGGAGCAGCAGCGCAAGCGGCTGATCACCGGCCTGGGCGGGATCGCCGCGCAGACCGGGGACGAGATCACCGTGGTCTTCGACGGGGCCGAGCGGATGCACGGCCTGCCGCCCACGCCGCGGGGGGTGCGGGTGCTCTTCTCCCGCAAGGGCGAGACCGCCGACGAGCTGATCCGCCGGCTGGTCCGCGCCGAACCCACCGGTCGGCCGGTGGTGGTGATCTCCTCCGACCGCGAGGTCGCCGACGGGGTACGCCGGCACGGCGCGTATCCGCTCGGCGCGGACTCGCTGCTGCGCCGGCTGGCCCGGTCCTGACGACGCTTGATCGGTTTCGGGATGGCTGCGACCTCGTTGTCCGTTTCTGTCACACCCCTCGCCTAGCGTCGACGTGACCGACGGTGGTCGGGCGGCCACGACCGGGCGTCCGCCCGCCGCCGCCGTGACGCGTCAGGAGGCGTTCATGCTCATCGACTGCGACAGGTGCGGGATCCGGGGGGCGGGTTGTTCCGGCTGCCTGGTGACCGCGCTGCTCGACACCGGCGCGCCGGCCGCCGACCTCGGCGCCGCCGAGCACCGGGCGATCGAGGTGTTCGCCCGCGCCGGCTTCGAGGTGGAGGT